>CAMFPJ010000109.1 GCA_945971755.1 uncultured Clostridia bacterium | reverse complement strand
GACATATTGCAAAAGGGTAATTGGACGCTTTCACAAAGCTTTGACCAAACAGCACAATTCAAATGGCTTACGGAGCACGCCCAGGAATACGGCTTTATTTTAAGATATCAAAAGGACAAAACTTCAATAACAGGAATTATGTATGAGCCTTGGCACTTCCGCTTTGTCGGCGTTGAAAATGCGAAGAAAATCAACAGTATGGATATGTGTCTTGAAGAATACATTGCATATTTGGACGGTGTATCATGAAAAGAGTTTTATTTTGGTACCGGTGGTGGGTAAGCTTTATTGTTTATGTACTTATCTACATGGCGCCTAAAATTTTAGTATTAAAACATATCGAAAAGAAAAAAGGGATTGCTCAGGCAGAGAAAGAGGCATTTAAGACAGTTCACAATTGGGCTCGTTTCTGCATTAAGTGGGGTAAAACTACCGTTACGGTAAACGGGCTTGAGAACATTCCCGAAGAAAAGCCCCTCCTTTATGTGTCTAACCACCAAAGTTATGCCGACATACCTACGATTATTTACGCCTTAGGCGAACGCAACGTGGCTTTTATGCTTAAATCAACTATGTTGAATATTCCTTTTATAGGAAATTATCTTAAATATATGCATTGCATTCCCGTTGACCAAAAGAACGCTCGTGCGGCGGCAGAATCGGTAAATATTGCCGCTGAAGAAATTAAAAACGGCAGGTCAATCGTGATTTTTCCCGAGGGTAAACGCAGTTTTAACAACTATCCCGCCGATTTCAAAAACGGTGCTTTCAGAATTGTAAAAAAGACGGGTGTCACACTGCTCCCGATTTACCTTCATAATGTTCACAGGGGTTACGAGGGCAACGGCTGTATGGTTTGCCCGGCTGACGTAGCCGTCAACTTTTTGGAACCCATTGAAACAGGTGAAATGAACCGTGCAGATATTCAAATTCTCAATGAGAAGGTTCATGACATAATAAATGAATTTGCTGTCAAATTCAATAATGAATATAATAAAAGGAGAAAATAAAAATGGTAAAAGAAATAATGTTTATCAAATCAAAAAGGATATTTCCTATCATTACCGCAGCAATAGGTGTTATTTTAGCGCTTGCCCTACAAATTGTAAGACTTAATTTGCTTGCGGCAGTAAATGTGCTTTACATGTGCGTTTTATCCGCCGTTATCCTTTTGGGGATACTCATTAAACGCAAGCTCTATGTTTGGAATTTTATAGGCTACTTTGCCTCTGCCTTAGGCGTTGTTACATACTTTACGGTTTGGGGCGCTGACGCAGGCTTCGGTGCTTTCACAAGCGGTCTTAAGGGCTTTTCTTCAGCCGCTCACCCCTATTTACAAGGTGCCGGCAATTTCTTTACAAGACTTTGCGGTAACATTTTGTTAGTATTACCCTGTGTGATTTTTGCGGTTGCCTTAATTGCCATGGCTTCAAAAAAATTCAAAAAATCAGGTGTAAAACTTACATTTACAACTATCACCAGCTTAATTCTTACAGGCGTTTCGGTTTTCTATTTCCTTACAATGAACCTTCGCTCAAAGCCCAACACAGAAAGACTTTGGGAGGGTGAAAAAGATTACCTTGACGGAGTGAATAAGGCGTCAAAAAGCAACCCGAATGTTGTTTTTATTCTTATGGATGACTTGGGCTGGGGAGATATTTCACTTAACGGTGCAATTTATGACACTCCAAACATTGACAGCATCGGCGAAAACGGAATTTCATTTGACAATTTCTATTCAAGCTATTCTGTATGCTCTCCCGCACGTTTTGCCTGCATGACAGGCCGTTACCCATACCGCGGCTTTGCAGACAATGTTATGTACCCAACTGTTGACACACTTTCACCCTTTGCACAGACAAGAGTTTACAACTCTATTGAAATGGGTGCAAACTGTGACGGTATGCTCGGTGATGAAATTACCATTGCTGAGGTTTTCCAGTCAGCAGGTTACAGCACCGGTGCTTTCGGTAAATGGCATTTAGGTGACTACGGAGAGTACCTCCCCACAAATCAGGGCTTTGACTATTTCTACGGCAGCCACTATGTTAACGATATGACTCCGTTCTACCACGTGAAAGAGCAAAACGGACAGTATGAAATTGTTCACGGCACAAACGAATTTATGAAAGACGGCAAGAAAGAGCAGTCACAGGCAACCGAGTGGATAAACAAAGAAATGTTTAATTGGTTAGACGGCCAGAAAGACAGTGAAAACCCGTTTTTCCTTTATTATGCTTCCCCGTGGCCCCACGCTCCCGTATTTGTGGGCGATGACTTTAAGGGTGCAAGCGGTATGGGCACTTATGTTGACTGTATTACAGAGGTTGACCATTATTTAGGACTTCTTTTTGATAAGCTTGAGGAAATGGGCGAGCTTGACAACACGATTATCATTTTCACAAGTGATAACGGCCCTGCCCTTGAAGGCTCAACGGGCGAGCTTCGCGGAGGAAAATATTTAGCATACGAGGGCGGTCAAAAAGTTCCCTGCCTTATCCGTTGGGATAAAAACGGTGACCTTTGGAAGAACGGAAGTACAAGAACACAGTCTGCAACACTTGTTGACTTCTTCCCCACCCTTATTGAACTTTGCGGCATTACGGGTGACACCGAAGACAGCATTTATCTTCCCTTTGACCGAGAAATTGACGGTGTTTCAATGCTTCCGCTTATTAAAAAAGATGAAGTAATTCATAATCCCGAGCACCCCATTCTTCACATGAAACGTGAAAAGCTGCGTGCTATTCAGTACACCGTGCCCACAAGCGATATTCTTGCACGTGAAGAATATAAAGATTACAAATATCCTATTCTTACGGAAAACAAATACATAACATTTAAGTATTTCAAGAACATTCAGAACGATAACTCAGCATTCTTTGATAAATTCCGTAAAAATTGGCTTCACATTTTAACTGATGACGCAGGCGAGAACTACAACAGAACGCCAACCTACCCAACAATTTCAGATGAAATGCGTGAAAAGACAGATGAAATTATGAAAGACTTTAAGTCTAACCGCAGAGGAATTAACTACGATTACTACAAGAAATAAGGTGTAATATGCCACCGCTTTCAATTATGATTAAGCCCGCTTCCTCCCTTTGCAACCTTCGGTGCGAATACTGTTTTTACCACAATGTTTCAGACATTCGTGAGGTGCAAAGCTTCGGAATTATGGCGGAAGAAACAAGCGAAAACATAATAAAAAAAGCACTGGAATTTGCAAACGGAGAAAGTGTTTCATTCGCCTTTCAGGGCGGCGAGCCGCTGCTTGCGGGTCTTTCCTATTTTAAGCATTTTGTGAATTTTACGAAAAAAGAAAACGAGTTGGGGAGTACCGTTTATTTCAGCCTGCAAACAAACGGAACGCTTATTACACCCGAGTGGGCAGACTTTTTTGCGGAGAACAAATTTTTAATCGGTCTTTCCCTTGACGGTGATTTTCAGAACAACAGTTTCCGCAAAGACGAAAAAGGTCAAAACACCTTTTACAAAATTCTTAAAGCTGCGGAAATACTGAAATCTCATAATGTTGATTTTAATATTTTAACCGTGCTGACAGGAAGATGTGCTGATAACATTGACACGGTTTATAAATTTTTCCGTCAAAAAGGCTTTCGGTATCTTCAGTTTATCCCCTGTTTACGCCCCTTCGGTGACAAAACAGAAAGCCCTCTTTATATGACAAATGAACAGTACGGCAATTTTCTTATTAAGTGCTTTAACTACTACGTTAAGGACTATGTTCGCGGAGACTACACGAGCATTCGCTGGTTTGACAACATTGTTCATCAGTTTCTCGGAAACCCCACCGAGCAATGCGGAATGTGCGGGCACTGCATGCATCAGTTTGTTGCAGAGGGTAACGGAAACATTTACCCTTGTGACTTTTACTGTACGGACGAATGGTGCTTGGGCAACATAAACGATGAGAATGAAAATTTTGACATCCTTGCACACAGCCGTAAGGCTACTGATTTTTTGCGAGAAAGTCTCTCTGTTCCCGAAAAGTGTAAAGAATGTAAATTTTACCCCGTTTGCAGAGCAGGTGGTTGCAAGCGCACCCGTGAGGACAGAGACTACTGCGACGCATATAAAAAATTCTTCTCGTCATGTTTGCCTCTTTTCAGAGTTTTCATCAGCGAAAAGAAATAAAATTTCATTACACGAAACAACCCACGGCGAACTGTAAAGTCTCCGTGGGTTGTTCATTATTATTCTTTTTTTAACTGCTTAACAATTTGATTTCCGTAAACAGCAGTACCTGTAATCAAAACTCCCTGAATTACCGCGTCTGCATTAAAGCCCATTATCGCTATTGTGCCTGTTACTCCGAAAAAGAGTAAAATCAACGGGATAAATTTGTCCGGAATTTTTTCGAGGCCTTTAATGATTTTTCCTAAAATGTTAAGCACCGGAATTAGAATCAACGCATTTTCTGTAATATATTCAATCATTTTCCGTCCTCCAAAATCAAAAAATAAAACTTATCAATGCTCCGCA
>CAMFPJ010000108.1 GCA_945971755.1 uncultured Clostridia bacterium | reverse complement strand
ACAGATAAAATCTTTGTTGAATGTAAAGGAGTTACTCTTGAAAATAACGGTATAGTGCTTTTTCCGGACGCCCCGACAGAAAGAGGCACTAAACACATAAATGAGTTGATTAAAGCGGTTTCAGAGGGGTACAAGGCATATCTAATCTTCGTTGTTCAAACGGATAATGTAAATTATTTTACACCAAATAAAGAAACAGACCTGAATTTTGCTGATGCGCTAAAAGAAGCAAAAGAAAAAGGCGTAAATATTAAAGCGTTTACTTCAAAAATTACTCCGGATTCTATTATGATAGAGGAAGAAATTGAAGTAAAGATATAAAGAAAATGCACAGTCATACAAAAGTATAACTGTGCATTTATTGGTTTTATTTAGATTAAAGCAACTTTCCGAATGTTGAAAGGAGGAAGCCTGCCGCAACAGCAGAGCCGATAACACCTGCAACATTGGGACCCATAGCGTGCATAAGAAGAAAGTTTGAAGGGTTATATTTTCTGCCTTCAACCTGTGAAACACGTGCAGCCATCGGAACTGCAGAAACACCTGCCGAACCGATAAGTGGGTTAACCTTTCCTTTAGTGATAATATTCATAAGCTTTGCGAAAAGAACGCCGCCTGCTGTTGAGAATGAGAATGCAATAAGACCGATTATAATAACAAGAATTGTCTTAACGTCAAGGAATGTCTTGCCCTCAGCCGTTGCACCGACCGTTACACCGAGCATGATTGTAACAATATTGCAAAGTGCGTTTTGTGCGGTGTCCGAAAGTCTGTCGGTAACACCTGATTCCTTGAAAAGGTTACCGAGCATAAGCATACCGATGAGTGGAGCAGTTGACGGAATTATAAGAACACAAATAACAGTTACAACAATAGGGAAGATAATCTTTTCAGCCTTGCTGACTGTTCTGAGCTGTTCCATCTTTATTTCTCTTTCTTTTTTTGTTGTAAGAGCTTTCATAATGGGAGGCTGTATAAGCGGAATAAGAGCCATATATGAATACGCCGCAACTGCGATAGGTCCTAAAAGGTGAGGAGCAAGCTTACCTGTAAGGTAAATTGCTGTAGGTCCGTCAGCACCGCCGATAATCGCTATAGCTGCTGCTTCCAGAGGAGTGAAACCCTCAAAGCCGGGTACATAACCGGTTGCAATTGCAATAAGGAATGCAACGTAAATACCGAGTTGCGCCGCAGCACCCAAAAGAAGGCTTGACGGATTTGCAAGAAGCGGACCGAAATCTGTCATAGCACCAACACCCATAAAGATAAGGCAGGGGAAGATGCTTGACTTAACACCACAATAAATAAGCCTTAAAACACCTGAATCATACCAGTGAGCCGACGCGTCAATCACTTGTCCGCCGGGAGTTGCTATTGCAAGTGGGTCATACATAATTTCAGGATAAACATTTACAAGAAGCATACCAAATGCAATGGGAAGAAGGAGTAATGGTTCAAATTTCTTAACAATAGCAAGATACAAAAGTGCAAATGATACAATAATCATTACCCAGTTTTGCCATGCAAGGTATGCGAAGCCCGATTCTTGGAACAGGCTAATAAGTGCGTTAATAATTGACATATCTGTTCCTCCTTAACCGATGAAGGCAAGAACGGCATCAGTGTCAACTGTGTTGCCCTGTGACACAACAACCTGAGAAACTGTACCTGAGCAGGGTGCTACGATTTCATTTTCCATTTTCATAGCTTCAAGTATAAAGAGAACGTCACCTTCATTTACTTTTTGACCCTGTGTGGCATTTACTTTAAGTATTGCACCCGGCATGGGTGCTTTTACGGGAGTGCCTGAGCCCGAAACCACAGGTGTCGGAGCAGGTACGGACGGAGCAACAGGAGCAGCAGGCGCTACAGGAGCCGGTGCGGTAATTGTATCACTGACATTGGTAACGATTGCTTCTGCAAGCTCGTTAACATCAACTTCGTAATTCTTTCCGTTTAATGTAACAATATATTTCATTTAATTATCCCCCTTATTCCTCAATAAGTTTAATTGAGTTAAATTGAAGTCTGTTAAGCGGAATTCCGCTCTCTTCAGATACAATAGCCATAATAACAGCAGCAGTCTTTTCGTCTGTTTTGTAAAGGTCCAGAGAACCGACAGACTGTGTTTCGGGAAGCGGTGATCCGTTTGGCGCTTTCTTTTCCGGTAATTCTGTTTCAACGACTTTTTCCGTACTCTTAGTTTTATTTTTTGCTTTGTTTTCAACTGCACGAATTGCCTTTGAAAGAATAACAACCATTACTGCAAGAAGCGCAAGAATAATCATAACGATGATAATTCCCGTTACTGAAACGCTGAGGGCTTCGAGCATGGACATTGACGGCTTTAATAGTGTCGTAAACTTCATACCAATACCTCTCAATCTTCAATTTTTTTAATCGAATACTTAAACGTATTCTTTGCTTTTTCTTCACGTTTATTGAAGAATGCTTCAGCTTGCTGCGGGAAAGCAATGTATGAAAGTACATCTTCGTCGCTTTTTGCTTTTTCACCGATTTCAGCCTTGCCTTTTTCAAAACCCGGCTCCAATGTATCGGCAAATCTGCAGGAAAGGGGAGTGTCATCACCCAAAACCTTCTTTTGAAGGTCAGCGTTCACTTCACCCGGGGCTTTTCCGTATTCACCCTTAATATATGCTTTTATTTCTTTTGAAATATTTTTATATCTTTCACCCACAAGCACGTTAGTAACAGCCTGATTGCCGACCATTTGGCTGAGAGGAGTTACAAGAGGAGGATAACCCATATCTTCACGAACTCTCGGAATTTCAATAAGAGCCTCTTCCATTCTGTTAAGAGCGTGCATATCTTCAAGGTTAGCCATCATATTTGAAAGCATTCCACCGGGAACTTTATAAGTCAATGCATCAGTGTCTGTAACGAGTGCTTTCGGTTTCAAAAGTCCTGCTGAAAGGTATTGGTCGCGAAGCGGCTTGAAATGATCGTTTACGGCTTTAAGAACATTTCGGTCAAGTCCTGTTTCATAACCAAGACCTGTAAGAGCGTCGTGAATTGTTTCAGTTGCAGGCTGTGAAGTACCACCGGAGAAACAAGATGTTGCAGTGTCAATAATATCGCAACCTGCTTCAACGGCTTTAAGAACAGTCATATAAGCCATACCTGTTGTGCAATGAGTATGAAGAATAACAGGAATTTCCGGCATAGCATCTTTAATTGCGCTGACAAGGTCTTTTGCCTCAACAGGAGTCATAACGCCTGCCATATCTTTAATGCAAATTGTTGAGCAACCCATTTCTTTCATTTCTTTTACAAGTTGTACATACTTTTGAAGTGTATGTACAGGGCTTGTTGTGTAAGAAATAGCACCTGATGCAACAGCACCGTTTTTGATGGTTTCGTCAACTGCAACCTGAATGTTTCTTGTGTCGTTAAGTGCGTCAAAAATTCTGATAACGTCAATTCCGTTTTCAATGCTCTTTTTTACGAACATTCTTACAACATCATCAGGGTAATGCTTGTAACCGAGAAGATTCTGACCTCTCAAAAGCATTTGGAGTTTAGTGTCAGGACATTTTGCTTTAATTTTTCTGAGTCTTTCCCAAGGGTCTTCGTCAAGGTAGCGAAGGCAAGAGTCGAATGTTGCACCGCCCCAGCACTCAAGAGAGTAATAGCCTGCCTTATTAAGCGTTTCAAGAATGGGCTCGAAGTCTGCAAACGGCATTCTTGTAGCCATAAGGGACTGGTTCGCATCTCTTAATACGGTTTCTGTAAACTGTACTTTCATATATTAAACCTCCCTAAAAAATAACAAATACTAAATCAAATCCAAATTTCGCCATTTTAATTTATGTTAGTATTATATCACTTTGTCGAATTTTTTCAAGCATATTTACAAATATATTTATTTTTCGTCATAATTCGTTTTTACTTTTCTTTTAACAGGCATAAGGGTAAAAATACCCATAATTATTAAAAGACAGGCAAATGCATAAGACAGATAATCCGTCTTGATTCCTTTGATAAGAAAACCTCCTATAAAAGCGCCTAAAGCACCGCCTAAAATAACGGGATATATTTCTCTTAATTTTATTTCTTTTTTTATGGAATAAATTATTACGGAAATTACAGAACAGGGAATAAAAAAAGCAAGATTGATGCCTTGTGCTGTTAACTGGGGAACGGAAGCAAATATAACAAGGTAAATAATAAGTATGCCGCCTCCGCCAAAGCCCATTGCGCCTATGAGACCTGAGAGAAATGATGCTAAAGCTTTAACAAAACTCATTTTATAATCATCCTGATTCCTGCCCAAAGCATAAAAACGGCGAAGGCAGACTTTAATATTTTGTTTGACGTTTTTTTAATCACAAATGTGCCGAGAATTGCTCCGGGAAGCCCGAAAATAATGTAAGGAAAGGCTTCTGAAAAGTTGACATTACCGTTAAATAGATATATAATTAAACTGATAATAGTAATCGGTAGAATTGTGGCTACGGCATTGATTCTGTCTCTTATACACATCTCCGAGCCCACGAGACAAGAGGCAA
>CAMFPJ010000107.1 GCA_945971755.1 uncultured Clostridia bacterium | reverse complement strand
GATTATGTCCTGCATTGACGTTCTAACGTCTTCAGCGGGGGATATGAAACAGGGCGCCAACAGAAGAACAGCGGCAGAACTTGCGGTTATCCGTCTTTGCACGCCGTCACTTGATGTTGATATAAATTCTCTTGTCCGCAGAATAAGTGAGCTTGAAAAGGCACTTCAAAACGGCGTTACGGTAAATGCGGCGCCGAGCATCCCCGTTCCCGAAACTCCCACGGGAGAAAAAACAGAAGAAAAGCAGATTGATATTCCTGCTCCCGAAATAAAAGAAGAACCAAAGAGAGAGATGACGGAAGAAAAAGCAGAGCCCGCCAAAATTCCCGAAAGTCGAAAAGCAGAACCAAAGAGTGAGCTGAAACCTGAGCCTCAAACGGTCGGCACAACAGTTCCTTTCCCGCAGTGGCCCGAGGTTTTGGAAAAGCTTTTCGCTGAAAACAAGAGCCTTATTGCAATGCTTTCGGGCTCATCGGCATTTGTTTATGACAGCAAATATTTGTTAATAAAAGGCTCACCTGTTCTTGAGATTTATCTTAAAACAGGCGATTATTCAAAAATAATTAAGCAAGCAGTTTTTGACATAACAGGTAAATCTTATTTGCTCGGTGTTTACAATAACACTAAAAAAGAGGAAGAGAAAAACCCTTTAAGTGACCTTGTTTCAAAGGCAAAACAGCTTGGAATTAAAGTTGAAGGAGAATAATTATGAAAGCAAGAATTCCCAATCAGGGCGGCGGCAGAGCCGATATGATGAGAAAGCTGCAGCAAATGCAGGAGGACATGGAGCGTGTTCAGGCAGAGTGCCAGGAGGCTGAATACACTACTTCTTCAGGCGGCGGAGCAGTAGAAGTTACCGTTAACGGTTCACATGAAGTAAAATCTATCAAAATAAAGCCCGAGGTTGTTGACCCGGAAGACACGGAAATGCTTGAAGATATGCTTATTGCCGCAATTAACGAGGCTATGAGAAAAGCAGACGAAACAACAGAGCGTGAAATGGGCAAGGTTACAGGCGGAATGAACCTTGGAATTCCCGGACTCGGACTTTAATCTGAATTAAATCGGAGAAAAATATGGCGGATATTGTTTCACTCCAAAAACTTATTGAGGAATTTCGTAAAATGCCCTCTGTCGGTCTTAAAACGGCGGAGCGTTTTGCATATTATGTTTTAGGGCTTGATGATGCTGCCGCTAAAAACCTTACCGATGCAATTACTGCGGCACATGAAAAAATTCACACCTGCTCGGTTTGCTGTAATATTACCGAAGACGAAAAGTGCAATATCTGCAACAACCCGAAGCGTGACGCATCTGTTATTTGTGTTGTGGAGAACCCGAGAGATATTACCGCATTTGAGCGAACACACGAATATAAGGGAGTTTACCATGTTCTTCACGGGGTAATGTCGCCCATGAACGGAATAGGACCTAATGATATTCGCATTAAAGAGTTGATTTCACGGCTCACTGACGACACGGTAAATGAGGTTATTATGGCAACAAACCCCACAGCCGAAGGTGAGGCAACGGCGGTTTATATAGCAAAGCTTTTGAAGCCTATGGGCATTAAGGTTACAAGGCTTGCTTACGGCGTGCCTGTTGGCAGTGATTTGGAATATGCCGATGAAGTAACACTTTCACGTGCTCTTTACGGCAGACATTTATTGTAATTTACGGAGAGATTATGCAGAAGCAGAACACTGAAAGTACAATTGCACAAAACAAAAAAGCTCTGCACGATTACTTCGTGCTTGAAACCTACGAGGCAGGCATTGAGCTCCACGGAACAGAGGTTAAGTCGCTTCGTCAGGGTAAATGTAACCTTAAAGACGCTTGGTGCAGCATTGACAGTGGCGAAATTTTCGTAAACGGAATGCATATCAGCCCCTATGACCACGGCAATATTTTTAACCGTGATCCAATGCGAAAAAGAAAGCTTTTAATGCACAAAAAAGAGATAATGAAGCTTTTCGGCACAATTAAGCAAGAGGGTCTAACACTTATACCCCTTTCCGTTTATTTCAAAAACGGCAGAGCAAAGGTAAAAGTGGGGCTTTGTAAAGGCAAAAAGCTTTACGACAAGCGAGATGTTGCCGCAAAAAAAGAGGCACAAAGAAACATCGAGCGCGGACTGAAAGAAAGACTAAGATAATTCGCAATGCGTAATTCGGAATTCGTAATTAAAAATATGGAAAATGCGATAGTTACAAAAAAGTAAGGCTTTTGCTTTAAGAATAATAAAACTGTATAAGCATCTTGATGCTCATCACAAAATTGATGTTATTTCAAGGCAAATTTTGAAAAGCGGTACAAGTATCGGTGCAAATGTTAAAGAAGCTATACGTGCTCAAAGTAAAGCGGATTTCTATGCTAAATTAAACATATCTCTTAAGGAAGCAAGCGAAACGGAATATTGGCTTGAACTTCTTTTTGAAAGCGGATATATTACAAAAGAACAATTCGAGAGTATATATAACGACTGTCAAGAATTGATAAAAATCCTAACAGCAATCACTAAAACTCAAAATAAATAATTACGAATTCCGAATTACGAATTCATAATTGTATATATGGGGATGAAAGGATTTCGACGGGGGTCCTGAACCAAGGTAAGCGAGCTGTGGCGAGGCACCACAATAAAAGCTTCAAGTTTAGAAATAAACGACAACAATAAACAATTAATCGCTGCTTAACTTTGGCAGCTGTCTCTGTAAGAAGTACTGCGGTCTTACAAGGGGCATCGATTAGCAGTAAATGTGAATGAGTGACCGCCTTTTAGCTCATCACACATTAAAGGGCTACTAAAGCACAAAGCCTGTCGTTAGGCGTTGCGCAGAGGGAATGTTAATATAACGAATACGCTCGTAGAAAGCTTTGGGAATAGACTTTCGGACGTGGTTTCGATTACCACCATCTCCACCAAAAAAAGAAACGCCTACTTTTGTGGGCGTTTTCTTTTTTAATTAGAATTATTGCGTGGTAATCGAAACCCATAGTCCATCTTTGCGAAGCAAAGGGACAAAAAATTGCGAAGATTTGCGTAGCAAATGTCCGAAGCGTAGCTTCGGTTTACCACCATCTCCACCAGCCGAGAAGCCTCGGCATGCGATTCGCATTTGGTTTGGCGATAAAAATTTATTGCCCGAACCAAGATAAAAAGCACCCGTTGGGGTGTTTTTTGTTTTTGGGTTATTTTGTTATGCGGTAATCGAAACCCATAGTCCATCTTTTACGGGGTTAGTTTTCGGAAATTTTTAATTTGCAGAATTTAGGCGGAAATAGGCGAGATTTTGCTATTGACTTTTTCTCTGTTTGCTTATATAATATTTGAGCAACAGAAAAGGACCAGTAGCTCAGTTGGTTAGAGCATCCGGCTCATAACCGGACGGTCCAGGGTTCGAGTCCCCGCTGGTCCACCAAACATGTATTGGACGAACACCTACTTCTTCAGCGGCGGCTTTGCCGTCAAGGTGATGCTCTGATACGAAGCAGAAAAACGCCATCTTAGATTGATTTCTAAGGTGGCGGTTTTACATATAGGCAAGTTGTTTGAAAAACAATTCAATATCTGTTATAATAGAAGCGTATCATAGTTATTAAGTGTAAACGAAAAAGGAGAACTACTTATGTGGGATAATATTGATATTGATAGGCATTACACAGGAGTGTTTCAAATTTTAGGTGAACCAATATCGGGCGAATTAATTTATAATAAACAAAATGGTACTATACTTTTAAATCTCATAAAGGAAGTAAGTTCGGAATCCTTCTTTGGAAAAAGTTATGGTACACAACCGATTATAACTGGCAAACTAAACACAGGTGCGGTAGTGACTCTTTTTAACAATCGGTGCAGTAACAACCATACACAAGCCTTTAGCAATCAGCACCTTGTTTTTGTTTCTGAATATATGATTTGGTCAAATTCCGAAAGCATTGATTCAACATATAACAAAATGGTATGTACTCTTAAAAATGCATACCAGTGGAGTTCGTTTTCTGCCTTTGAAGAAACTGAAACGGGTATTAAGGCGAAAGATACCGTGGATAAAAAAATATACAATTGGTTCGGTGCTAGAATAATATTTTCCAGTTATCTAAATGATTCGCTGTTTATACCTCCCAGAGAAGAAGAAACCAAGATTGTTCAGCGCCTTGTACTCGAAATCGAAACTACAGAAAAACACAGCGTCAAAGAGTTTGTTTCTATAAGAAACAAGGTTCTTTCCCTCATTTCGTTTGCGATAAAGAACAATGTAAATATTGAAGAACAATACTTATGTGACTACGATGATTCGTATTTGATAGCAAACAAATACACGGATTATCATAAACACTTTTTATATACTTCTGAAGCCACCCTTGATATTCTAAAAACTCGAAGATGGGACTATAACTTCTGGCTTAATGATTTACCTGAAGGGACAGATATAAATAGTGAATTAGAGAAATTAGAGCCCGTTTTCAACCTTTACTTAGGTCAGTTTACAAGGAACTACACGCAGACCGTGAAACGGGCTGCTGACAA
>CAMFPJ010000106.1 GCA_945971755.1 uncultured Clostridia bacterium | reverse complement strand
ACAAATATAACTGTAAAGACAGATACAATGGTTCTTGACATTGCTGATGACAACACAGTAACTGCCGTTAATAAAAAAGACGGACTCTTAAAGCTCAAGGCAAAAGCAGTAGTTCTTGCAATGGGTTGCAGAGAGCGTCCGCGCGGCGCACTTTCAATCGCAGGAATGAGAGGTTCGGGTATTATGACCGCCGGAACCGCACAAAAATACGTTAACATTGACGGATATATGCCCGGTCATGAAGTTGTAATTTTAGGCTCAGGTGACATTGGTCTTATTATGGCTCGCCGAATGACTTTAGAAGGTGCAAAGGTCAAAATGGTTTGTGAGCTTATGCCTTATTCGGGCGGCTTAACACGAAACATTGTTCAGTGTCTTGAGGACTTTGATATTCCTCTTAAACTTTCAACAACAGTTGTTGCAACACACGGTAAAGACAGGCTTGAGGGTGTTACAATCGCAAAGGTTGATGAAAAGTTACAGCCAATTCCCGGTACAGAAGAATATGTTCCCTGTGACACACTTATGCTTTCTGTCGGTCTTATACCTGAAAATGAACTTTCAAAGAATGCAGGAATAGAGCTTGACCGAATTACAAACGGCCCGAAGGTTGACGAATACCGTGAAACAGAGCATAAAGGTGTTTTTGCCTGCGGCAATGTTTTGCAGGTACACGATTTGGTTGACTATGTTACGGAAGAAAGCCAGATTGCAGGTCTCGGTGCCGCTAAATTCATTAAGGGCGAAAAGGTAAGCGGTGACTGTGTTTACACAAACGGCACAAACGGCGTACGATATATAGTTCCCCAAAGAATTAACAGAGAAACCGATGCAGGCGTTAAACTTTATTTCCGTGTAGGTGCTGTGTTTAAGGATGCAACACTCGTAGTTGAGGCAAACGGTGAAACAATTCTTTCAAAGAAAAAGAAAAAACTTTGCCCGGGCGAAATGGAATATGTTTTAATTAAAAAAGATGTAATTGCCAATCTTCCGAAAGACGCAGTGATTACTGTAAGAGTGGAGGCGTAAGGTTATGGAAAAAAGAGAACTTGTTTGCGTAGCTTGTCCTTTAGGCTGCGGCATTACTGTTACACTTTCCGATAAGGGTGAAGTAGTTGACGTAACAGGCAACACCTGTAAGCGAGGTGACGCTTATGCAAGAAGCGAATGTACTGCTCCTACCCGATCACTCACAACTACCGTAAAGGTTGATGGCGGCAAGGCTTATGTTGTCCCTGTAAAGTCAGCAGGCCCCGTACCAAAGGGTATGATGTTTGATTGCATGAAAGTAATCAACGAAGCAAAAGTTTCAGCACCGGTAAAAATCGGTGATGTTGTAATTAAAAATATTTTAGGAACAGGAGTTGACATTGTTGCCACAAACAATGCAGAATGAGTCAGTTGTTCTCGCATCAAAGGTAACTCCGTCACAAAGGCAGCTTGAATGGCAAAATCTCGAGTTTTACGCATTTTGCCATTTCGGCACTAACACTTTTCTAAACAGAGAATGGGGTGACGGAAACGCCTCCCCATCTTCTTTTAACCCCAAAAAGCTTGATGCAGACCAGTGGGTTAAAGAGATTAAAAATGCAGGTATGAGGGCGTTGATTCTCACTTGCAAGCACCATGACGGATTTTGCCTTTGGCAGAGTGCATTTACTGATTATTCAGTTAAAAACAGCCCGTTCAGAAACGGAAAAGGTGACGTTGTTAAAGAGGTTAGCGACGCTTGCAAAAAATACGGAATAAAATTCGGAGTTTATCTCTCGCCTTGGGACAGGCACGAGAAAACTTACGGCACAGGCAAAGAATATAACGATTATTTTGTAAATCAGCTTACCGAGCTCTCAGAGAATTACGGTGATATTTTCTGCTTTTGGTTTGATGGCGCTTGCGGCGAGGGTAAAAACGGTAAAAAGCAGGTTTACGATTGGGAAAGATATTTTTCCGTAATTCGTGAAAAACAGCCCAATGCGGTTATAAGCATTTGCGGTCCTGATGTCCGCTGGTGCGGTAACGAGGCAGGCAAATACCGTTCTGCCGAATGGAGCGTTGTGCCGTCAGGAGTAGCAAATCAAGATTATACCGCCGAGAATTCTCAGCATGAGGATAACAGCACTTTCCGCAAACGAGAGGCAACCGATAAGGATTTAGGTTCACGGGAAGCAATAAAAGGGGAGAGCAGTTTTATCTGGTACCCATGCGAAACCGACGTTTCAATTCGCCCGGGTTGGTTTTTCCATAAGTCGCAAAATTTCCGAGTAAAGTCAACAAAGCATTTAATGGATATTTATTTCGGGACGGTAGGCGGAAATTCTGCGTTTCTTCTCAATATTCCACCTGATAAAAACGGCCTTTTGTCAAAATACGACGTTAAAGCGTTAAGAAAATTAGGAAACAGACTCCGAGAAGAATTTCCAAAAGATTTAACGAAAGACGCAAGTGTTTCTGCAAGTTCGGAAAACGGTGAAAATACAGCTTCAAATGTGCTTTCTGAAAACGGATATTGGCAGTGTGCTGACGGTGAGAAAACACCTGAAATCACAATTGAATTGCCGAACTCTACGCTGATTGACAAGGTAGTTCTTTGTGAAAACATTGCAACAGGTCAGCAAATCGAGAATTTTGAAATTTATGCTGATAATATTAAAATTTTCAGCGGCGAAACCGTAGGTGCAAAACGCATTTGCAGATTTAAGAAAAGAGAAGTAAAAACAGTTACTGTTAAAATTACTTCATATAGAAGAATAGCAACACTTAAAAGAGTTGAGATTTATAAGAGAGAAAAATAAATAGGCTGTAAAAATAGCCCAAATAAAAAATCGGCTGATTGAACCTAAAAACTCAATCAGCCGATTTTGTTGTTTATGTAAAAATTATTTCCCAATTTCGCAATATAGTAAGCTGTTCGTCAGTGTGAAACCAATGCTCACCGTCCTCGTATATTTGCAGGGAACAACCGAAAGTATCGGCAAAATCGTTTGCCGTACCGCGGTCGGTCAGATTGTCCTGCCCCGCATAAAGTATTGCGGTCGGGCTGTTCCAGGTATTTATCGGGTTTTCCTTTGCGTAGGTGTAATACTCCCAAGAAAGTGTTTCGCCAAAGTTTGTGGGAATTTCTTTTTTCAGCTGCAACTGTTCTACGCTGACCGCCGCCCAACCCATCATTTTTGCAATCAATGCGACCATATCCAAAACAGGGGAGAGGAACAGGCATTTTTCAAAGTGTTCCTCTTGAAAAGCGAGTAAAGAAAAATACGCACCAATGCTGACGGCATACAGCGAAACGCTTTGCCATTGCTGTTTCGCATAAGACAAAACCCCTTGCAGTTCGGGCACAACCTCCCACGGCACAAGTTTTTCCGCACTGTCCTTGCGTTCACCGTGCTCGGGCAGGTCAATGCTCAACACCTGAAATCCCTTGTCACATACAATTTCGGCAAAATTCTGTGCGTCTTCTTTACTGCCGCATTTGCCGTGCACAAACAAATATACCTTGTCCGACGGCGCACCGAAAATTATTGTGGGAATATGATTTATCGTACAATATCGCTTGTTCATAGCGCCCTCATCTTCCTTTTCTTCCAAAATTAAAATACCGCAACACAATTTCTACACAGCGGCAAGTATGTTATCATGTGCATTTTACCACAAAATAAAAGCAACGATTAAGAATAAAGTTTCAAAGGGACAGTGCGTGATTGCTTCTGTCCCTTTTTAAATATTGTTAGTTTAGATACAGTTTCATTTTTTCGTAGGAGTTTGCGGTCTCAGTGTCTGCACTATTAAATTCGTCTGAAAATGATTGCAAACTCCCTGCTGGATTAATAACCATCTTAGTCATTGACAAATAGTTATCGTAATATGTTTTCAAAACCGAATATGCTTCCTCGTATTCTCTGGGAGGATTATTGAGTTGCTTCATCAGAGATATTACTTCATCTTGGTTATTTTGGATTGCTAAGATGTTTTTCTGATACTCTTCGTCGGAAAACAAATTACTTAGGGCGTCATTAAAATCATCAACGAATTTGCCGTTTTTTAAAGTGTATTTATCTGTTTCTGCATCCCTTTCCTCATAAATTGCATTGTACCATACACTCTTGATAAGATTTCCTGCGGTTTCTGCTTTTGCTGCACCGTCAAGCATTTTGTAGGTGACGGTTTCTAAGTTGTCATAATAAACCGTTGCTCTGATTTTATTGCTCACAAATGCACTGAACAATCCGATTGCTAAAACGATAGTTAGAATAATTGCTGCAATGGCAATACCTTTATGCTTCTTATTTTTTGGGGCGTTTATGTTATTGGGACAACCGCAAGCCGGACAAAAATTTTGTTCTTTGCTGTACTTATTTCCGCATTCAGAGCAGGTTACTGCGTCGGTTGCAGATGGATTACCATTTTGGCTGTTACAGTGTGGGCATAATGTTGCCATGTCGCTAATAGGTTTTCCGCAATTTGGGCAATGTATTAAAGCCACATACAATCGCTCCTTTTAATCGTCGTCTTCATCGTCAGGCCAAGATGAAATGAAGTGAAGATCGCCGGTGTCCATTATTTTTGGCGGAGAGTTAGGGA
>CAMFPJ010000105.1 GCA_945971755.1 uncultured Clostridia bacterium | reverse complement strand
CAGATAGTTTTTGACTACCGTTCAAATACTCACGGGCAATCTCATTGAGTTTATCTGAAAATACGTCATATTTTCCGTTTTCCAAAAAACTTCTGCGGCTCATTACCATTTCTTTTGAATCCCCCGGGCTTTGAGAATGGCGTTTATTGGGCATCAGCAAATTAACATACCCCTGCCGAGCCTTGTCAAAGGTGTGCGAGTCGGGGCAAACATATTTTTTATCTTCTTCCGAAAGACTTTTTCGGCAAACAGGGCAAAGAAAAAGTGACATTTTCAGCACCTCAAAAATAGGGGCGAAAGCCTCGCCCCCAAAAGTTAAATTTATTTTGCAACAATATTGACAAGCTTGCCCTTAACGTAAATTTCTTTAATGATATTTTTGCCGCTAAGCTCTTCTGCTATCTTTTCATCACTCTTTGCAAGTGCGATTGCGTCATCATTCGAAATTTCAACGGGAACAACGAGCTTTGCGCGAATTTTTCCGTTAATCTGCACTACGATTTCAACTGAATCGTCAACACACTTTGCTTCATCAAATGTCGGCCACTGACCGTCACTTGCCAGCATTTTGCCAAAACCAAGCGTACTCCACATTTCTTCTGCAACGTGAGGAGCAAAGGGAGAAACAAGCAAGAGAAGAGTTTTGAGTTCGGCACGGTTAATTCTGCCGTTCTCGTAAATTGCGTTAAGAAGAGTCATCAAAGAAGCAATAGCAGTATTGAACTTCATATTTTCAATGTCCTCTGTAACCTTCTTAATTGTCTTGTGCATTGAGGAAGAAAGCTCTTTTGAATATTCGTCTCCATCTGTAAGAATTTCCTGAAGATTCCAAATTCTGTCAATAAATCTCTTGCAGCCTTTTACGCTTGATTCGCTCCAAGGTGCTGCCTGCTCGTAGTCACCCATAAAGAGTACGTATGTGCGAAGAACATCTGCACCGTAAACGTCAACAACCTCATTCGGGTCAATAACGTTACCTCTTGATTTGCTCATTTTGACGCCGTCAGGTCCTAAGATAAGTCCCTGAGCAGTTCTCTTGAGATACGGCTCTTTGAACGGAACTACGCCGATATCATAAAGGAATCTGTGCCAAAATCTTGAATAGATAAGGTGGCGTGTAACATGCTCCATGCCGCCGTTGTACCAGTCAACAGGTCCCCAATAAGCAAGTTTTTCGGGAGAAGCAAGAGCTTGGTCGTTATGCGGGTCAATGTAGCGAAGGAAATACCAAGAAGAACCTGCCCACTGAGGCATTGTGTCGGTTTCTCGCTTTGCATCTCCGCCGCACTTCGGACACTTGCAGTTTACGAAAGAGTCGATTTTTGCAAGGGGGCTTTCGCCGTCCTGGCCGGGTTCAAAATTTTCAACCTGCGGAAGCTTAAGGGGAAGTTCTTCGTAAGGAACTGCAACCATTCCGCAATTAGGACAGTGAACAATGGGAATAGGCTCACCCCAATAACGCTGACGGTTAAATGCCCAGTCCTTCATCTTATACTGAACGCCGCCCTCTCCGATACCTTTTTCCTGAAGGAATTCAATCATTTTTGCAATTGAGTCTTTCTTATTAGTTGAGCCGTTAAGGAAGCCTGAATTTACCATTTCGCCGTCGCCTGTGTAGGCCTCTTTTGAAATGTCGCCGCCCTTAATAACCTCAATAATATCGATACCGAATTTCTTTGCGAAGTCATAGTCACGCTGGTCATGTGCAGGAACAGCCATAATAGCGCCTGTACCGTAGCCCATCATAACATAGTCTGATATGTAAATCGGAATATCTTTACCGTTTACGGGGTTCTTTGCAGTAAAGCCCTGAAGTTTAACGCCTGTCTTATCTTTTACAAGTTGTGTTCTTTCAAACTCTGTTTTCTTTGCACATTCTGCACGGTATTTTTCAACCTCGTCCATATTGCCGATAATGTCAGCATACTTGTCAATAATGGGGTGCTCGGGCGCCATAACCATAAATGTAACGCCAAAGAGTGTGTCGGGGCGGGTTGTGTAAATCTTAAAGCTTTCATCTGCCTCATTTACAGAGAACGTTACGAATGCGCCGCGTGATTTACCTATCCAGTTTTCCTGCTGTAATTTAACGTTGGGAAGATAGTCAACCTCGTTAAGGCCCTCAAGGAGTTTATCTGCATATTCCGTAATACGAAGATACCAAACGTCCTTTGATTTTTGAACAATGTCTGAGTGGCAAATATCGCACTTACCGCCCTGTGAATCTTCGTTAGAAAGAACAACCTTACAAGACGGGCAGTAGTTTACGAGAGTTTTATCACGGAATGCAAGTCCGTTCTCAAACATTTTAAGGAAAATCCACTGTGTCCACTTGTAGTAGCCCTCTTCAGTTGTGTCAATTACTCTTGTCCAGTCAAAAGAGAAGCCTACGCGCTTTAACTGACTTGTGAATTTTTCGATATTCATATCGGTAACTTTTCTCGGATGAATACCTGTTTTTATTGCGTAGTTTTCCGTAGGAAGACCGTAAGCGTCAAAGCCTATCGGGAAAAGTACATTGTAACCCTCAAGTCTTCTTTTTCTTGAAACCACCTCGAGACCCGAATATGCTTTAATATGACCAACGTGCATACCTGCTCCGCTGGGATAAGGAAATTCTACAAGAGCATAGAACTTTTTCTTATCGGAATCGTCTTGTGCGTGGAAAACGCCTGCTTTTTCCCACTTGTCCTGCCATTTTTTCTCAATGTTTTTGAAATCGTAATTCATATCTTTATACCCTCTTTATTATTCGGTAATAAATTTGCTAATGTCAACTTCTTTGCCGTCTGTCCAAAGGTGTTCAAGGTTAAACAGTTCTCTTTGGTCAGGGGTGAAAATGTGCACAATTACCGCACCGTAGTCAATCAATATCCAACCTGTTGCTTTACCCTCAAGTCCCCTCGGCTCACAGCCTTGCTTTTTAATTTCAACCTCAACCTCGTCGGCAAGTGAGCGAATGTGTGTGCCCGAAGTACCTGTTGCAATCACAAAATAATCTGCAACTACCGTAAGGTCGGTAATTTCAATCACTTTAATATCGGTTGCCTTTTTCCTGTCAAGAATTTTGACAACATTTTCCATAAGTTCCTGTCTTTCCATATATTTATTCAATCCTTTCTGCAAGGTAGTTATATGCTTTTACTGTGTCAATATGAATCGGTCTGTTTTGTTTTGCGTTGCTTTCAATGGTGAATGATAACCCGCGAAGAGTTGCTTTTTCAAGGCTTTCCTCTGCCGTTTCACGAACTTTAGAAACATCAGGGTAATCTCTGTCTTCACTTGTTAAATCGGCAACATAAATTATTTTTTCAAGTAAAGTCATCTTCTCTTTGCCGGTTGTGTGGTAGCGCACTGCCGATAAAATTTCTTCGTCAGTAACACCCAGCTTCGTTCGTAAATAAACCTCGCCCGCAACGGCGTGGAGTGTTACCGTAATTCTTCTCTCGCTGTCTGTTAGTTTATGCTTTCCGTCTTCGTCAATCAGTTTGAGCATTTCTTCTGCCGGCTCATAACGCATAATATCGTGAATTAGCCCTGCGGTATAGGCTTTTTCGGTGTCAGCACCAAAAATTTCTGCCAAATGCTTTGCCTTTTCAGCAACACAAATTGAATGATAAAGCCGTGACGGAGTAAGCTTCTCTTTAAGAATCTCTAAAAATTCACCGTTTCTGTCTGTATCCATAAAGCTTGTGGCTCTCCATATACTCTATTATTTCCGGCTCAACTATTCCGTAAACACTTTTGCCCGACTTTATTTTTTCACGAATTTCACTTGAGGAAACCTCAAAAGCATCCATTTTGGAAATGTGAATATTTTTTGCGTCAAGCTCTTTAATGTAAATGCCTAAATTGGAAAAAGCGTATGAGCGAAGGGCATGAATTTTATCTTCATTATCACGACAAGCAACACAAACCTTGCACTTTTCAAGAATTTCCTTATACTTATACCACTTGTGGAAAATTAAAAACATATCCGAGCCGATTATTAAATAAAACTCTGCATTTGGATAAGTTTTTTCAAGCTCGTTAATGGTGAGAATTGTGTAACTGTCACTTTCTCTGTCCATTTCTATTGTGCTGATTTCAAAAATCGGGTCGGTAAATACTAATTTACACATTTCTAATCTGTCTGTGTTATCCGCCAAATCATCACAACGTTTGTGAGTCGGTTTTTTATTGGGAATAATGAGAACTTTATCAAGAGAAAGCTCTTCAGCCGTTTTTAACGCCATACGAACATGGCCCTTATGAGGCGGATTAAATGTTCCGCCGAAAATGCCGATTTTCATTATTTTTTCGCCTTCTTTTCACCCTCGTGCAGCTTTTTACTGTATCTGTAAAGAATCATAACTCCGCCGATTACGCCGACAACCTCTGCATTTGTCTTTTGTGCGAGTTCTTCGGCAACCTCACGAGGAGTGCTCGGGCAGGTTTCTCTTAAAACCTTAAGTTTAATAAGTTCTCTTGCTGTTAGAGCATCATCAGTCTGTTTAATAAGCGCCTCTGAAATTCCGCCCTTGCCCACCTGAAAAAGTGCTTCAAGTGAATTTGCCTGTGCTCTTAAATTTGCTCTTTCTTTGCTTGTCATA
>CAMFPJ010000104.1 GCA_945971755.1 uncultured Clostridia bacterium | reverse complement strand
TCTGCTAACTCTATTGTAAACTATTTAGATTGTTAAATCAATAACAAATTGCTATTTATATGTTAAATAATTGTAAATTATACGCTGTGTTTTGTTTCACAGTAAATGCAACGATATTCTTTGTTTTCTTTATCTGACAGTTTGAAAATATGGTCTATTTCTTGCTCACATGAAGAAATACAACGAGGATTTTTACAAAAAATCACATTTGTAAGTCTTTCAGGCAAAGCAATATTCTTCTTTTCTACAAGAACTCCGTTTTTAATAATATCAACTGTTGCGTCGGGGTCAACATAACCGATAACATCAAGATTCAAATCAATGTCAGCATCAATTTTTATAATATCTTTTTTACCCATTTTTTTGCTCTGAACATTCTTTATGATGGCAACAGAAACATCAATACTGTCAAGACCTAAAAGATCATAAAGCTTCATTGCGGACCCTGCTTCGATATGGTCGATGACTACGCCGTTCTGAATAGAATCTATGTTCATATCGTTCCTGCCTCCTTAAGAAGTTTAAGAATAAGAGCCATTCGCATATATTTTCCGTTTAATACTTGTTTGAAATAACAAGCCCTTGGGTCATCGTCAATAGAAACGCTAATTTCATTAACTCTTGGCAACGGATGCATAATTGACAAATCTGCTTTTGCATTTTTAAGCTTATCAGGTTTCAAAATATAACTATCCTTAAGACGCAAATAATCTTCCTCGTTGAAAAATCTTTCTCTCTGAACTCGTGTCATATAGAGAATATCAAGCTCAGGCATTACACTTTCAAGGTCAGTTGTCTGAACATAAGGAATATTTTTATTCTTAATTGCATCACGCTTAACATAGCTTGGAAGCTTTAATTCCTCAGGTGAAATAAGTATAAACTTAATTCCGCTATATCTTGAAAGAGCATTTATAAGAGAATGAACTGTTCTACCAAACTTAAGGTCACCGCAAAGACCCACTGTTAAATTGTCAAATCTGCCTTTTTCACGGTAAATTGTAAGCAAATCTGCGAGTGTTTGTGTTGGGTGACAATGTCCACCATCCCCAGCGTTGATAACCGGAATTGATGCAGACTGTGCCGCAACATAAGCAGCGCCCTCTTTTGGATGACGCATTGCAATTATATCTGCATAGCAGCTAACTGTTTTTGCTGTATCAGAAACACTTTCTCCCTTTGCTGCAGATGATGAACCTGCATCTGTCATAGAAATAACATTTCCGCCAAGTTCATACATAGCCGCCTCAAAACTCATTCTTGTTCTTGTCGAGGGCTCAAAAAAAAGTGTTGCAAGTTTTTTTCCGTGACAAACATCTGAATATTTTTTCGGGTTATCAATAATGTCACAAGCTGTTTTTATGAGCTCATCTAATTCTTCAGTTGTAAGGTCAATTATATCAATGACGCTTCTCATTTTATGCTCCTATCCAGCTTTCATCTGACGGGTTATTTCTGAAAGCAATCAATCTTTTAATATCTTCCGGCTTTATATAACCTTCTTCTGCTGCAACTTCTGCAATACAATCAAAGTTTGTAAGTGAAACATTCTTAATATTTGCTTCTGCGAGCCTGTCAATGCCTTTTTTCATTCCGTAAGTGAAGATAGATACAACACCGAGCACGTCAGCACCCGCTTCACGAAGAACATTAACAACCTCAATAACACTGCCGCCTGTTGAGATAAGGTCCTCAACCACAACAACCTTCTGTCCCTTTTCAAGCTTGCCCTCAATCTGATTCTGTCTGCCGTGGTCCTTAGCACCGGAGCGAACATAACCCATAGGCATATCAAGTAAATGTGCCGTAATAGCGGCATGGGCTATACCCGCAGTTGATGTACCCATAAGTACTTCTGCATCGGGATAATTCTCTTTAATTAGTGTTGCGAGTCCCTTTTCAACATCTGTACGGACTTCAGGGGCAGTAAGTGTTAATCGGTTATCACAGTAAACAGGACTTTTAATTCCGCTCGCCCAAGTAAAAGGCTCTTCGGGGCGGAAGAAAACAGCCTTTATTTTAAGTAAGTCCTTTGCTATGAGGTTTTTAAGTTCCATAGTATCTTCTCCTTAAATATTTTATATCTTAATCTACAAATTCTGCTACACAACGGTTATATGCTGACACAGGGTCTTCTGCGGCGGTAATCGGTCTGCCGACTACGATATAGTCAGAGCCTATCTTCTTAGCTTCTGCAGGAGTCATAACTCTTTTTTGGTCGCCTATCTCTCCGTCTGCAAATCTAACTCCGGGGGTAATTGTAAGAAATTCTTTTCCGCAAGTGTCGTGAACTATTTGTGATTCAAGCGGTGAGCATACTACACCGTCAAGCCCCGCAATTTTTGCATTATGTGCATAGTGCATAACAACTTTATCAATAGGTTCTTTGATGAGTAAATCATTTTCCATTGATTCTTGATCAGTTGATGTAAGTTGTGTCACGGCTATAAGCAGCGGTCTTGTTCCGTCCTCTCTTGTAAGGCCTTCAAGGGCGGCTTCCATCATACGAATTGTACCGCTTGCATGAAGATTTGTTATGTCAACATCAAGTTTTGAAAGAACAGACATAGACTTTTTAACTGTATTGGGAATATCGTGAAGTTTTAAGTCAAGAAAAATCTTATGCCCTCTTTTTTTGATTTCTCTAACAATTTGAGGACCCTCTGCATAGAAAAGTTCCATACCGATTTTAACAAACGGTTTTCGTTCTGTAAAGAGGTCAAGAAACTCATAAGTTTTTTCAGCACTTGCGAAATCGCAAGCAACAATTACGTCCTTACCCATTATTCTACCACTCCTATTATATCTTTAATATTATCTATTCTATACTTATCTAAGACTGCCGGAAGTTCGTTTATTATATCTCTACAAGCATAGGGGTTTACAAGGTTTGCTGCACCGATTTCAACTGCAGTGGCACCAGCCATCATCATTTCGATAACATCTTCTGCGGTAGTAACTCCACCCATACCAACTACGGGAATATTGACTGCATGTGAAACCTGATAAACCATTCTAACCGCTACCGGGAATATTGCTGAGCCAGAAAATCCTCCCATTTTATTTTTAATCACGGGAATTCTTTTATTAAGATCAATTCTCATTCCGAGCATTGTATTGATAAGGCTGATACCGTCTGCACCTTCAGCTTCACAAGCCTTTGCAATTTCTACAATATCTGTTACATTCGGTGAAAGCTTTATTATTACAGGCTTCTTAGTAACTTTTTTTACTGCTTTTGTAACTTCTGCAGCTGCTTTAGGGTCTGTGCCAAAGCTCATTCCGCCACCGTGAACATTAGGACAGCTTACATTTACTTCAAGCCAGCCTACCTGTTCTTCTTTATCAATTTTTTCGCAAGTGTAAGCATAATCTTCAACAGAAAAACCGCTTACATTTGCCATTACAGGTTTATTAAAGCATTTATTCAGTTTCGGCAGTTCTTCTTTAATAACTTTCTCAACGCCCGGGTTTTGAAGTCCGACTGCATTGATCATACCTGCGGTACATTCTGCAATTCTCGGTGTAGGATTCCCAAAACGAGCCTCCTTTGTTGTGCCTTTGAAAGAAAATGTACCAAGACAATTAATGTCATATAGTTCAGCGAATTCATAACCGAAACCAAATGTTCCTGAAGCAGGAATTATGGGGTTATCAAGCTCAATTCCACAAAGATTAACACTTAATCTTCCCATAAAATCTCCTCCTTTTTCATAACTGGTCCTTCTTTACAAATTCTCTTGTATCCTGTTATTGTTTTACAACTGCAACCCATACATGCGCCGAAACCACAGCCCATTCTTTCTTCAAAGCTAAACTGACCTGATGTGTTTGTTGCTTTGTAAACCGCTTTAAGCATCGGTTCAGGACCACAACAGCAAAAATATGTGTAGGTTTCAGGCATAGCATCTGTTACAAAGCCTTTTGTTCCATAGGTTCCGTCTGCCGTTGTTACCGTTACATTACAGCCGAGAGCCTTGAATTCATTTTCGTAAAATACTTCTGACTTTGTATTAAAGCCAAGAATGACAGACACATTTTTACCCATATTTCTAAGCTCTTTGGCAAGTAAATACATAGGTGGAACACCTACGCCACCACCGAGAAGCAACGGACTTTCTCCGCAAAGTGAAAGATCATAGCCGTTGCCAAGTCCCGTAAGCACATCAAGCACGGTACCGGAAATCATTTTACTCATAATATCAGTGCCTTTGCCAACAACTTTATAAATAATTGTAAGCGTATCACCTTCTCTGTCACAAACTGAAATAGGTCTGCGAAGAAAAAGTCCGTCAATTTTGATATTTACAAACTGACCGGGTGCGGTTATGTCAGAACAGTCCCCGCACAAAGTCATTTTATATACAGTTTGGGTAAGTGAAAAATTTTCTTTTACCGTAAATAAAGCTTGTTTCATTTTTTCACCTTAAGCATCTATTGTTGAGATCGTAAGTGTTGTTTCTTCAAGAACATCAAGAAGAACTCTTACTGTGTCAAGCGATGTAAACATTGTTACATTGTTTTCAGTTGCTGCACGGCGAATTTCAACACCATCGTCATAGTGTACACCGGAAAGAATTGCTCTCGTGTTAATTACATAGCTTACATAACCCGCACGTATAGACTCAAGAATTTCATCACTGCCTTCGCTTATCTTTCCGCGAA
>CAMFPJ010000103.1 GCA_945971755.1 uncultured Clostridia bacterium | reverse complement strand
GATTGCCTCTTGTCTCGTGGGCTCGGAGATGTGTATAAGAGACAGGTAATTTCAAAGTGAATTTGGTTGTTTTTTCAATTTGCAAATAAACAAAAAATATGATAAAATTTCAACATATTAAATTTAGGAGTGAATTATATGACATACGAACAGGTTGTAGCAAAGGTTAAAGACAAATTTGCTAATGCGGACGCAAGTAGCATTGACGGAGTAAAGGCTCTTCAAATTAACCTTGAGGGCAAAAACGTAAACGGTATTTTTTACATTGAAGTAAAAGACCACAACGTAAATGTTGAGCCTTATGAGTATTACGACAGAAATGCTATTGTAACTGTTAACCCCACTAACCTTTTGAAAATTCTTGACGGCAAGCTTGACGCTGTTGAGGCTTACACAAAGGGCAAGGTTACAGTTGAGGGTGACCTTGGAGCAGTAATGGAAGTTATTAACCTTGCAAAATAATTGATTTTTTCAAAAAAAGAACAGGCAGGACACAATTTGCGTCTTGCCTGTTTTGTTGTATTGTTTAATATTTATTTTGTACCGAAAATTCTGTCGCCTGCGTCACCGAGACCGGGAACAATATAAGCATTTTCATTAAGTTTTTCATCTAACGCTGCACAATAAACAGGAACATCGGGACAAGCAGCAGTAAATGCTTCAATTCCCTCCGGTGCTGCAATCAAGCATAAGAAACGAATTGAACGAGGATTACGCTTTTTAAGTTGTTTAACTGCATCAATAGCTGAACCACCCGTTGCAAGCATTGGGTCCACAAGAAATACATCTCTATCTTCAATATCTTTAGGAAGTTTGCAGAAATATTCAACCGGTTGGTGTGTATTTTCATCTCTGTACATACCGATATGGCCCACACGTGCCGACGGAATAAGAGTTAAGATTCCGTCCACCATACCAAGACCTGCACGAAGAATCGGGACAATAGCAAGCTTCTTACCTGCTAAATGCTTTACAGTTGTTTTGCAAATAGGAGTTTCAATTTCAACATCTTCTAAAGGAAGGTCACGGGTCGCCTCAAAGCACATAAGCATTGCAATTTCAGAAACCAATGCTCTGAAATCTTTTGAACTTGTTTCCTTTTGACGCATAATTGAAAGCTTATGCTGAATAAGCGGATGGTCAAAAATTGTTACGTTTATCATATTATTTCCCCCAATTAGTTATTCCAAAAATATTATACTCTTTGCTATATATTTTTCAAGTGTTATTTATGAATTTTCAATTTCGGTAATTTGGTCAATTCTTCTTTGATGTCTTCCGCCTTCAAATTCAGTATTAAGAAAAACATCAACAAGTTCAATTGCAAGACCGGCTCCGACAACTCTGCCACCCATACAAAGAGCGTTTGCATCATTATGAAGTCTTGTGAATTTTGCGCTGAAATAGTCTGAACAACAAGCAGCACGAATACCCTTAACTTTATTTGCAGCCATTGAAATGCCTATGCCGGTTCCGCAGCAAAGAATTGCTTTTTCACACTCACCGGAAACTACTCTCTCACAAGTTTTTTTGGCTATGGGAGCGTAATCAACTGACTCTGCCGAATAAGTACCGCAGTCAATATACTCAACACCAATTTCATCTAAATGCTTTTTAATTGTCTCTTTTAATTCAAATCCACCGTGGTCTGCACCTAAAGCTATCATTGTTTTACTCCTTTATTTTTATTGTTAAGCTCTCTTTCAGCCTGCGGTAAACGCAAATAGAAAGGAAGCAAATTTTCCGATTTAATCGCTTCTTCGCCTTTTTGTATTTTTTCTTCTGCAATCTTTCCAATATATGAAGCGTGAATCAGTTTAACCTCGTCCTCTGCAACGGAAAGATTTGAAAGCTCGTCCTTCATCTTTTCAAAGCACATATCAGCGCCGTCACCAATTAAAACTATCGGCTTTTTTTCTGCTTTCAGTTCACTTAACAGGTCTGATACCAAAATTGCTCTGTCGGCTGTTTTTCGTTCACCTTTATAAAAAGAAGCAGTATAAACCTGATTACAGCGGGCGTCCATTACCGCAACCGCCAAAACGTCGCTTTCACAAAGCGGTTTTGCGATTGCTTCAAGTGTTGAAACTGCGATGCATGGAATATTTGCGGCGTCACAAATTCCCTTTGCAGATGCAATTCCTATTCTAACCCCTGTAAATGAACCGGGACCGTTTGTAATTGCAAGTAAGTCAATATCGGATACTGAAATTTTACTGCTGCTTACGACTTTCTTTACCATAGGCATTAAAGTCTCACTATGAGTAAAGCCGTTATTCATAAACGCTTCGGCAAGTGTTGCACCGTTTTCGGTAACCGAAGCAGAAGCACTGACTGACGAGGAGTCGATTGACAAAATTTTCATATCTCTTCTCCACCGAAAATTGTAATTATTCTCTGCGTATCGTGTTCGCCGCGCTGAAATTCAACCCGAATAGTGTTTTCAGGAAGAGCATTTTCAATGTTTTCGCTCCACTCAACAGCCAAAACTCCACCGTTCTCATAAAAGTCGAAAAAACCGCTTGAATAAAGGTCATCCCAACTCTCAACACGATACATATCGAAATGGTAAAGGGGCGGATTTCCGCCGTAATCGTTTACAATGGAAAACGTAGGGCTTGAAACGTCACGCTTTGCATTAAGGCCTTTTGCTATACCCTTTGTAAACGCGGTTTTGCCCATACCGAGACCGCCGAAAAATGCAACAACTGTGCCGCCTTTCAGCGTTTTTGAAAGTCTTTCACCCAAAGCCTCGGTTTCATTAACATTTTCTGTAACAAATCTTTGCATACGCTTTACCAATCAATAACAAGATTTCTAAAACATTTTATCACACATTCTTCTATTAGTAAACAAAAAGTTGCACAAATTTTTTAGGTGAATTTCTATTCACCAAACAATAAAAACTACTTGAAAAACACTTCCTGACGTGATATGATGTGATTGTTATAATTCTAATTAAAATAAGGGGGTTCATTTTCATGAACGAGTATATTCAAAGCGTAATTGATACAGTCAAAATGCGTGACGGTGACAAACCTGAGTTTATTCAAACTGTTACTGAGGTTTTCGGTTCGCTTGAAAAAGTAATCGAACAGCGCCCTGACTACGTTGAAAAAGACATTCTCGGAAGAATGGTCAACCCTGACAGATTTATTTCTTTCAGAGTTGTATGGGTTGATGATAACGGAAAGACACAGGTTAACCGTGGTTACAGAGTTCAGTTTAACTCTGCTATTGGTCCTTACAAAGGCGGTCTTCGTTTTCAGGCAAATGTTAACCCATCTGTTATTTGGTTCTTAGGCTTCGAGCAGGTATTCAAAAACAGCCTTACCGGACTTCCTATGGGCGGCGGCAAAGGCGGTTCTGACTTTGACCCTGCAGGTAAGAGTGACGCTGAAATTATGCGTTTCTGCCAAAGCTTTATGACAGAGCTTTACAGACATATCGGTCCTGATGTTGACGTCCCTGCCGGTGATATGGGCGTTGGCGGAAGAGAAATCGGATACCTTTTCGGTCAGTATAAGAGAATCAGAAACGCTTTTGAAAACGGCGTTCTTACAGGTAAAGGTCTTTCATACGGCGGTTCTCTTATTCGTCCTGAAGCAACAGGCTACGGTGCAATTTACTACGCAAGTGAAGTGTTTGCTCATGACGGCGACTCTATTAAGGGTAAAACTTTTGCAGTTTCAGGCTTCGGTAATGTTGCTTGGGGCGCAGTAAAGAAGATTGCAGAACTTGGCGGTAAAGCAATTACAATAAGCGGTCCCGACGGTTACGTTTATGACCCTGACGGCATTACAACAGAAGAGAAAATCAACTATATGCTTGAACTTCGTGCAAGCGGTAAAAATATTGTTGAGCCTTATGCTGAAAAGTTTGGCGTTCAGTTCTTCAAAGGCGAGAAACCATGGGGCGTTAAGGCTGATGTTATGCTTCCCTGTGCTACACAGAACGAAGTTCGTATGGAAGATGCTGAAAGAATTGTTGCAAACGGCGTTAAATATTACATAGAAGTATCTAATATGCCAACAACAAACGAAGCTCTTGCATACCTTATGGACAACGGACTTGTAGTTGCCCCCTCAAAGGCAGTTAATGCAGGCGGTGTTTGCACATCTGGTCTTGAAATGAGCCAGAACAGCCAGAGACTTGCTTGGACAGCTGAGGAAGTTGATGAAAAGCTTCATCATGCAATGAAGACAATTTACAAGAACTCAGTTGATGCAGCTGAAAGATATGGTCTTGGTTACAACCTTGTTGCCGGTGCTAATATTGCAGGCTTTGAAAAAGTTGCAGATGCAATGATGGCACAAGGAATTCTTTAATCTATAAATAAATCATAACCACTAGTTTACTAGTGGTTATGATTTCATTATTTCCTGTTTTCTTTATCATTGTTTTTAACCTCCTTGTATTTTGGTAATGCGGCTGTCAAACCATTTCCATTATACTTGGAGGTTGAATTTTTCTCCACTACTTTTCGTGGCTTGCTTTTAGCTCGCCACTTTTTATTTTTACTAAAGCGTTCTTTTTCCCCGGTAGAACCGGGGGTTTTCATCTATTGCCGGACAATCACAAAAAGCCCCGTACAAAAATGAAGTGAACCCCAAAGTTTAGACAAAATTAAATATTAAATAGTTAGTGAATGAGTTCGGTATTGTACTGGACTCATTCCTTTTAGTTTTAAGGAAA
>CAMFPJ010000102.1 GCA_945971755.1 uncultured Clostridia bacterium | reverse complement strand
TTACTCATATAAACACCACCTCGTTTTATAGTACTATATTAACATATTATTATATTACTTTGCAATATTTTTGTATAAATATATAAATAACCTTATTATATATCTCAAAATTTTGCGTAATAATAACTGCACAATTCCATATAAGATTCTTAAATCAAGGTAAGTATTTTTTTGTTGTTTTATGTTAATATGTATGTTATAATTCTTTTATCATTAAAAAGGAGTTGAGAATGTGGCTAAGAAAGAAAAAAACAATGCGGAAAATGTCCACCCCAACAAAATAGGAATTAAGGAAGGCGTAGGCTATATGCTCGGCGATGCAGGCAACCTTTTTGTGTTAACCTACGTTTCTTCGTTCCTTAAAGTTTTCTATACAGATGTTTTGCAAATTGCAACTGACAAGGTTGCAAATCTTTTTCTCATCACAAGGCTTTGGGATGCAATCAACGACCCGATGTGGGGCACAATCGTTGCAAAGCGCAAGCCCAATAAAGACGGCAAGTACCGTTCTTACATTAAATTTATTGCTATTCCCCTTGCTTTATCACAGCTTATTTGCTTTTTTGATATAAGCAGAGTCACAAACAAGGAATGGGCACTACTCACATTTGCATACGTTACATATATTGCGTTCGGTATGCTTTACACGGGCATGAACGTGCCTTTCGGCTCCCTTGCATCGGTTATTACCGATGACCCGGACGGCAGAACGCTTCTTTCAACATTCAGAACAATCGGCGGAGGAATCGGCGGTGCCGCCCCCCTCTTGATTGCACCGTTTATTATTTACACAAAGGTAAAAAATGCTGACGGCACAACTCACAATGAGGCCAACGCAAAGGGTATGTTCATTTTTGCGCTGATTATGACTGTTTGTGCGATTGTTTTCTATTTCGCATGCTTTAAGAACACAAAAGAGCGTGTTCCGTCTGAGGCTAATCCGCAAATCAATATGAAAAAGGCTTACGGTGAAATGCTTAAAAGCCGTCCGTTCGTTGTACTTGCCCTTACGGGTATTCTTATCAGCGGTCAGCTTCAGTTTGCGTCGCTTAACCAATACCTTTACAAAAACTATTTTTGCAACACAAACCTTTCGGTAATCGGCACCATTGCGCAGTATTTGCCAATGGCTTTGATGATTCCCTTTGTACCCAAGCTCGTTAAAAGATTCGGCAAGAAAGAAATCAGCGCCTTTGGTGCTTTCTTTTCGGGTGTGGCGGCAATTGCATGCTTTGTTTTGAAGCCCGAGAGAAATCAGTCATGGCTCTTTATGCTGTTGCTATTCATAATCGGATTCGGCTATTCATTTGTTTCAATTACAAACTGGGCAGTTGTTGCTGACGTAATCGACTACCAGGAATACAAAACAGGTATTAAAAGTGCAAGTGCGATTTATGCGGTTTACACATTTTGCAGAAAGCTTGGTCAAACAGCGGCGGACTACGGCGGACTTATGCTTTTAAGCAAGGTTGGTTATGACCCAAAGGTTATGGCAAACTCCGGTTATGTTGAGGGTGTAAGCGAGGGAATTTTAATGGTTTGCACGCTAATTCCCGCAATTACCTACACACTTATTTTCCTGCTTTACAAATTCGCTTACCCGCTTACCAAAGAAAAACTTGTTCCGGTTTACGAGGCAATTCGCAAAGCGAACGCAAAGAATGCCGAATCTGATTCGATTGCAGAATAAAATAATATATTACAAGAAATGCCGAACCCAAGACAAATCGGGTTCGGCATTTTGGCGTGCCCGACTGGAGTCGAACCAGCGGCCTTCAGAGTCGGAGTCTGACGCTCTATCCAACTGAGCTACGAGCACATATCATACTTTGACGGGGCTTTTGCCCCGTCATTTATTTAATTTTTATACATTAAAGCGGAAAAGGACAATGTCTCCGTCCTGCATAATATATTCTTTGCCTTCAGAACGAATTTTACCCTTTTCTTTTGCTGCCTGCATGGAGCCGAGTGCCATTAAATCGTCAAAGGAAATAACCTCCGCACGGATAAAGCCTCGCTCAATATCCGAGTGAATTTTGCCTGCTGCTTTCGGTGCTTTTGTCCCCTTTTTAATTGTCCATGCACGAACCTCCGGCTGGCCGGCAGTAAGAAAAGACATGAGTCCCAAAAGGTCATAAGACTTTTGAATAAGAACGTCAAGTCCGCCTTTTTCAATGCCGAAGTCATTAAGAAACATTTCTTTTTCTTCTTTAGTCATTGAAGAAATTTCTGCCTCAAGCTCTGCGCAAATCGGAAGAACCTGGGCGCCCTCTGCTTCCGCAATTTCTTTAACTGCGTTATATCTTGCGTTTCCGTCAATTCCGTTTGCGAAATCGTCCTCGCTCATATTACAAGCATATATAACCGGTTTTGCCGAAAGAAGCGGAACGGTGGCAAGAATTTCTTTTTCGTCATCATCAACTTCAATTGCTCTTGCGTTAACACCTTCCTCAAGTGCGTCGTGAACACGGCGAAGAAAATCAAGTTCAGGCTGCAAGGTCTTATCGCCTTTCAAATCTTTCTCAACCTTAGCTATTCTTCTGTCGAGAATTTCAAGGTCGGAAAGAATAAGTTCAAGGTTAATCGTTTCAATATCTCTGCCCGGGTCAACCGAGCCGTCAACGTGAGTAATGTCATCATTATCAAAGCAACGGACAACGTGAATTATTGCGTCAACCTCACGAATATGTGAAAGAAACTTGTTGCCGAGTCCCTCACCCTTTGAAGCGCCTTTCACAAGACCTGCAATGTCAACAAATTCGATTGATGCAGGGGTGGTTTTTACAGGGTTATACATTTCTGTTAATTTATCAAGTCTTGAGTCCGGTACGGCAACAACGCCCACATTGGGTTCAATTGTGCAGAAGGCGTAATTGGCCGCCTGTGCGCCTGCATTAGTAATTGCATTGAAAAGTGTGCTCTTGCCCACATTCGGGAGACCGACAATACCGAGTTTCATAAACATACATCCTTTGTTAAATTTCAATATGGTATTATACACTATTGCAGATTGTTTTTCAATATGTTAAAATGATTTTAGATGTTTGGGAGGATATATATGGAGATTTTTTCACGCACCGAAAGGCTTATCGGAAAAGAAGCTCTCGAAAAACTTTATAATGCAAATGTTATCGTTTTCGGGCTTGGCGGAGTTGGCTCATACACAGCAGAAGCACTTGCACGCTCCGGCGTGGGCAAAATGACGGTTGTTGACAAGGACACGATTGATGAAACAAACATTAACCGCCAACTTTATGCACTTCATTCTACCATTGGGAAGCCAAAGGCGGAAATTGCAAAAGCTCGAATACTTGATATTAACCCGGAATGTAAGGTTACGGCGCTCCAAAAAATGTACTTACCCGAAAATGCCGACGAATTTAATTTAAGTGATTATGATTACATTATTGACGCCATTGACTGCGTTACTGCGAAAATTGACTTAGCGGTCAAGGCTCAGGAGCTCTCGGTTCCGATTATTTCATCAATGGGAACAGGCAACAAGCTTGACCCCACTCTTTTCAAGGTTTCGGATATTTTCAAAACAAGCGTTTGTCCCCTTTGCAAGGTAATGAGAACGAAGCTGAAACAACACGGCGTCAAAAAGCTTAAAGTTGTTTATTCCGAAGAACCGCCCAAGAAAGACGGAGAAAGAACCCCGGCGAGTATTTCATTTGTGCCGCCTGTTGCAGGGCTTATAATTGCAGGCGAAGTAATTAAAGACATTATTAGATAAAGTTAAAAGCAGTTCAAAACGAACTGCTTTTTGTTTTTATTTTTCAGTTGCCTTGACTTCTTTTGAACGGTACATAACGAAAAGGCCTATAAAACCGAGGATTAAAACTACACCGACAACAATTGCCACCGCCGCATTAGACGAGAAACTGTCAACAAGGGGTTTTAGCATTTGGTAACCGATAAGCGTTTTATCTTCCTGCGAATTTTCAAACTTGCTTTGAAGAACTTTAATTACTAAGCCGAATAGGACCGAACCGCCTCCGAAATAAAGGAGCACATCAAAAACAGAGCCAAAGTTACAAACAATCAAAAGTATCGCTGAAATCATTGCAACTGCAAGGCACTTTTCTCTTGTTTGCTTTGAAAGCAGAACAATTATTTGGTCAGAATTTAGACCTGTACTGTTTTCAACCGTGCGAATAATAAATGGACGGACATAAACCTTAACCGCTTCCTCAGGTGAAGTTACGTTTTCATAATTTTCAGAACTATTAACAACTGTTTTGTTCTCTTTTAGCCTTTTGCTTGCCTCTTTTGAGTCGCTTTCTAAATAATAATCAACACATTCCATTATTACTTCTTTTACGGCTTTATCAACCATTTCGGAAGATATTATATCTTTAACAGCGGAATTTACGATATTTCCGAAAATTGAAGTTTGACCTTTAACTGCAGAAGGCATCATCTGAGTAACGGCGTCGTAAACAAAATCACTTGCATTGTAGGTTTTACCGTTTGCAGTGAATTTTACCTCATTAAGGTCAATATCATTTACCATTGTTTCAAACTCGCTGCTTTGAAAGAAATTTCTGACTCCCGTAATTGCAGCAGCACCGAGACAAGACACAACAAATACAATCACAAACAAGACGGATAAAAATTTAAGTCCGATCTTAATTAAGGTTTTTTGAGTTTTTTCTTCCATAGTAAAACCACCTTAGGGTTACGTTGATAATCCGAACCACGGTTTCTCGTGGCGGATTTGCCC
>CAMFPJ010000101.1 GCA_945971755.1 uncultured Clostridia bacterium | reverse complement strand
GAGCAGGTGCTGTCATTCCGTACCATTTACCGCCGTTGTAGTTGGCTGTCTGGCCTGCAAATACTACTGCGTTTGCGGGAATATCTGCTCCGAGAATTGTACCGATAAGGTCAACTTTCCAGTTCTTGTACGGGTTAGTCGCTACTTCTTCTGCCGTCTCTGTTGCCTTGAACAAATAAGATGAATTAAGCTCAAGCGTACCGTCGTTTAAAACGATTGTTTGCGGTCCTTGTGCTGTTACAACAGCCGTCGGAGCTACATATCTCACTTGATTGATCTTTTTATTGCAGCGAACGGTTTCAACAAGCATTGCGTAGTCGGCAACCATAAGTTCAACTCCGTCACCGTCAATGTCTGTTGTCATTTTTGCTAAACTTGAAAGTTCATGCACACCGTTTCTTGCAAGGTCAAGTTCAATTGCATCAAAAGCGTCGATTGCTGCGTCGCCATTGATATCGCCGTAAATCACAACTGTTGCAGAGTCGTAGATTACACTGTGATTATCAGGGTCAACGCTGTTCACAACGCAACCTGTGCCGACGTAATCTGTTGGGGCAAGCTCCTCATCACCCTTAATTACCGCATAATTTGCGCTGTCGCCTTGAAGAGCGCCAAGCAAATTATTTACTCGGCAAGGCACCGGATCAACGCCGGTAATAAATTTGTTACCCTCGCTGTCCGTTTTAATAATGAGAGTTCCTGCATTTGCATCAGGAAGAATCTCATTCCCCGGTTTTGCCGCAAAGCCTGTTACACAAAATGCCGGTATCATAGCAAGAACTATTGCAAATGAAACAACAATTGCGAACGAACGCTTCACAGCACTTTTTAATGTTGCCATTAAAATCTCCTCCAATATTTATATTTTAATTTATATTGCTGACAATAAAAATTTATCTGACTTGTGAAATTCGGGCTTCACATCTTACACATGATGTAAGCATTGCGTAATCTGTCGTTGATATTCCAACGCCGTCGTTATTTATATCGGCAGCCAATTCGGCAGGTTTTTCCAATGTATGCAACCCGTTGTTGGCAAGGTCAAGTGCGACTGCATCAAAAGCGTCGATTGCTCCGTCGCCATTGATGTCGCCGTAAATCAAAACCGTTGCGGTGTCATAAACAACACTATGGTCATTTTTCGAAACGCATTTAACAACACAGCCCGTGCCGATAAAATCAGTGGAAGAAAGCTCTTTGCCGTCTTTGAACACGATTATCTGTGTGCTGTCGCCTTGAACGCCGGTTACTAAATCTGAAACCTTATTTGCTGTCAGTTCAATACCTGTAATATATTTTTCTTCATTATTTACAATTACATTAAGATTATCACCCGGTATTTCTTCGGGAACAATTACAGACAATTCAACTTCGGGAACAATTACAACGTCTGTCTTAAACAAAGTTGAATCTTCAATATTAGATCCGCCCTCTGTCTTCCAAGCACAAATTATATAGTTTTCATCCTGCGGAGTAATATCTGTCAGAAGTGATTTGATTTCTCCGAAAGAAGTTCCGTTAGTTGCGTCAATTGTAATTGATTTTGCAACATTTCCGCCGGTGTCCTTTACTGTTACTGTTGCCGTAGTTGGATTTTTAACCCAACGGCCTGCAATATAGTAATAACTGTCTCCCGCAACTGCAGAAGATGTTTCAACATATGTATCATCTGCATTATGAAGCTTTGCAGATGTAATCGTAATTGAAGCAGGTTTAATAGTTGAACCGGATTGTGTGTACTGCATTGTTGTTGTTTTTGTGCCGGGCGCACTTGTCATAACAATTTTTCCGGATCCATTACTTGTAACATTTGCACCGCTCGCAGTTGTATAAAGATTACCTGCAAGCTTTAATGTTCCGTCCACGCAAAGCTTTGCATCGGGAAGGTCATTTGCAACTGTTCTGTTGTATGTTCTGCTGTAAGCAAACGGAAGTGCATTAAACTTTCCTGTGCCGCCCACAACATAGTTTCCCGATGTCCATTCTGTATTGTCATATACATAAATTGACTTACCGCTTGCAAGTGTTACGGTTGCACCGTTTGAAACCGTCAGCTCAACACCCGCAGGCAAGCAAAGATCCTGGTTTACGGTAACCGAACCGGACGAGACGCCAATTTTCATATTATTTGTAATGGCAAGAACATAGTCGGCGGAGTTTACTTGCATACCGCTGACCGTGACTTTCAAGCTGTTGATTTCGGCTTCGCCGTCAAACTTGTATTCGATTCTGTCGGTTGAACCGTCATATTTTCTTGATATTTTACCGCTTTTAATGTTAAAGAGTCCTGAAGAACCGATAAAATTAAGAAGAGCGTCGTTTGTTTTACTTGACATATAAAATGAAGCATATACCTGCTCTGTTGCGCCTGCTTCAATTACAAGATTTGCTTCAATATCCTGAACATAATACTGTGAAAACGGGAAAGCTGTATTTGAAGATGAACCTATTATGCTACTTGTAGCAGTGCCGCCACGGAAGTCGGCTGTTTTGAACCATTCATATACCTTTGCGCCGGACTTTGCAGTAACTGTACCATCACCGGTAATAATTCCCCATGCATAGATAGCGGCCCCTTTTTGTAAAACAATATTACTATCCGGCAGCATTTTGATGAGTCCGTATTTTCCAATATGAGTCGATTGTGCACCGCCACCGCCGGCCACAGATTTCATTATTCCGCCAACGCTAATGCTGCCGAGCACGTTAATGTTCGCTCCGGGCGCAAGAGTTAACGTACGGAAAGCATCAGGCACCTTTGACTTATTTGAAATTGAATCTGTGCTTGTTTGTGGTGTCGCCTTATAGCAAGTTTCCGATTCGTTGTCCGGAATAAGCAATGTGTATCCGCTCGGAATGGTGTAATTGCCTGCAGGAACCGTACCTGTGGAAGAATGTAAAACAATTGTATCAATGCTGCTGCTCTGTGCATAAGAGATTGCTTCTGCCAAGCCGACAATTCTCTTTGTACCTACCGTAAACTGGCAAGCATCTTCCGGAATGAAATGAGCAGTAATTGTTTTGTCATTATCTATACTTATTTTAAGTGTTGAATTATCTGAAAGATATTTTTCTTCGTTTACGCTGTACCAACCGCTGAACTTATAGCCTTGTGCGGCTGTTGCAACAAGCGTATAAAAAGTCGCTGAACTCTGTGTTTTGGTAGTTTGTTCTGTTATTTTCACACCGTCCACGGTAAACGAGCCGTTTTCGGCAGGAACAAATGTTGTAGTTGCGTCTACATTAGCATAGAAAGATATTGTTTTAAGCACTAGGCTTGTATTAGCAGAAGTGCTTCCTGACTTAACGGAAATTTCAATGCTTGCACCGGCAGCAATTTCCTTTGAAAAGCTTCCCGCAGCAGTTACAGATGTATCGCCAATGGTAATAGTGCCTGAGCTGAGCGTTAATGTGTAGTCAAAAGAGAGTGTTGCGGCTATTGACTTATTATTCTTTATTGTGACAGTAGTCGTGTGTACCGTGTCGCCGCACTGTCCGCCTTCGGTTTTTGCATTGACCGTTACCGTTCCGGCAGTTGTGTTTTGAACAACACCGGCATATGTTTCGCTTGTTACTGACCATGTTACCTCTAATCCGTCCGGCATTTCAGATAATGTACCGCTTGTAGCGGCAAAACTTGTAATCGGCAAACAAGGCACCGTTACAATTATTATTGCAAATGAAATTACCAGCGAGATAAGTCGTTTAGATACACTTTTTACATACCGCATCACATTTACCCCATTCTGTTTTTCTTACTGACTCGTTTATATTTATTTGATCGCATCTCATAATAAATACTCAAACCGACGAGAAATGAGATTACTGACCAAAGATGACCAATGTGAACTAAATACCCTGTGCTGTTGTAACGGAAAAACTCATTGAAGAATCTAAAAACTCCGTACGACACCATATATAAAGGAAAAATTTCACCGTTTGATTTATTCTTAATAATCCTCGGAATTATCAGGGCTGAGAAAATCAGGTTGAACACTATTTCAAGCTCTCTCGTCGGCCAACGAACCCCATCAACATTGAAAAAAGGAATTCCGTAACAGCAATTTGACAAAATACAATTAAATCGCACTATGGCAAGGGTCAAGACCATGCAAACTGCAAATGTGTCAAAAACATCTGCAAAATGCCTTTTGGCAAGCTTTGCGCCGATTGCGTAAAAAAGAGGTAAAATGAATATCGCTCCGTAAAGGCTCATTCCGTCTGAGTTTTTTCCAAACGACTCTAAAAAAGCAAATCCTTTAACACACAATACTCCGCATAAAGTATGTACTACCCCAAGCGGAATCGCAATATACCATTTTATACTCAATTTTTTACGACAGAGCATTAACCAAACGATGCTCAAAAAAGTAGTAAAAAAAAGTATAAAGACCAAACTGTTATCATGTAAAAAAGTCATATAAATGAAGCAATTACTTTCCAAGAATTTCTATATACCCATAGTCAGAAAAAATTATATCATTTGTTTTTCCGAAATACAATAAAAAAACAAATAAATATATACAAAAAAATGAGGATAAAAATGAATAATGTATGTGTATTTCCGCTAATAAAAGAATTTTGAACTATTATTAGGGAAACGGTAATATACAGCAACCGGGTTTTCACATCATTCCTTGTGTTTCCGCTTCGATTTCTCAGGTTAAAAAAATTGAATTTGTTTCGCTTCTTTTCCGGAAAGCCTCAGACTACCCGTGTAGGTCAGCATATTAAATATCTGTCTCTTATA
>CAMFPJ010000100.1 GCA_945971755.1 uncultured Clostridia bacterium | reverse complement strand
ATTGATAATCGTAAAGTAGTTTTGTCGGAAAGTACGGAAAATTTGCTTAAAAAAGGTTATTCAGCAAAAGGAAACTCATCAGATATTGAAGAGTTTATAAAAGACAAAAACTGCTTAGGCTTTGAAAAAACGGGTGCAGTCACTGTGGCTTATCTTCTTGATGAAAGGCCCGAAAACATCAATAAAAATATTGAAATTACAGGACTCAGCCTACAAAAAATATTTATAAAATTATCAGGCGGGGAGGAATTAAAATGAAATTAAAAACCGCATTAGAATTCAGATACAAAAAGAATTTAAAAGTTATAGGCGTATTTTATTTGGCTTTGGCAGTGATTACATTGGTGGCATATATTACGAAAAAACTTTACCCCTACAGTTTGGATTCCACTAAAATCGGTGACTTGTTTTATTACTTAACGGCTATATTCTCATTTTTTATAGGATTTTTATCATTCAAAGACGAACAGAATTTTTTCGTTCAAAACGGCGTAACACGTGAACAGTGTCATCAGAGTTTTTTTGGCTATTTACCCATAACTTTCGGATTTGCACTTGCGGAAAGGGTTTTTACATATTTACTCTGTCTTGCAGTAAAGCTTAACTATTCACACTTTTTAGGCGCAAGATTTATTATAGAAAACAGAGCCTTTAATGTTGATGTTATCTTTGAAGCTCTTGCTCTAATGTGCTTTTTAAGTTTTGGCTATTTAATATCAATTATAATTCGCAGAGTAAAACCTGCTTACATTATTGTAGCAATAATTGCTATTGTGGTTGCAATGTTTGCCGATTATTCAATAAGTGATGTTAAGGGCTTTTTACCGATTTCCGCTTATGTTCCGAAACTGATTTATTTTGGCTCTGCATATAATGAATTTGTGCCGTTGAATTTCGTAATTTCACATGTTCTGACAATTTGTATTTTGCTTTCACTTTCGCATCTTTTGTCGTTGGGAGTAAGCGTTAACGGAAAGGAGAAACACTAATGAAAAATAAAAAAATGATTTTACCGTCAATTGTTTTGTCGGTTTCAGCCGTTCTTCTTGTATTAACACTATTGTTTACAACAAATTTTGTATTTTGCACAGGGTTAAATACATTCAACCTGAATCGCATAGAAAAAAGCGGAAATATAACAGAATTTGCATACAAAATCAGTCCCAGTTATTCTAATCTTAAGTCTGTGTACTGTATTTATAAATACAGCCGTTATTATGACTATGAAGATGGTTTCGTAACAGACAAGGGTGAAATGCCTGAAAACTACTTCAAAAAATGTATCGAGTATTCAAAAAAGATGTATGAATATTATTTAGCTAATCCCGAAGCATATAAAAGCCGTCAAAATTCACATGCAAGTTTTGATGTCGCTTATCTTTCACAAGAGCAGGCGTTGGTGGAAACATTTTCAAATTATGTTGTTGCTCTTTATTTAGACGGACAAAAAACTGAGGCACAAATTGAAGCTGATAAGTTTTTGAGAGACTTCTCTAAAAACTTATCTAATGAAAAGATGGCACCTGTTTTTGCACCTTTTTACGGTTATGTGGTGACAGTACACGACTTGGAAGAAGACCCTGATTATCAAAAATGGATGGTTGAATTTGAAGAAAAAGTTACAAAAACATATTATGAGGCAAATACTGACGCAGAAGATAAATGCGAAAATTTATATGCAAGAGACGAATCTTACAAACCTTTTGGTTGGCAGAAATAATCAATTTTTACGGGGCGCTACGGTACCCCGTTATTTTTATATCATAATCATCTCTGTTAATTTGTTTGCATTTTCAACGGCTTCGTCAGTATTCGTGTAACCTTTACATAAATCATTATATTTAAAACGGTAATCTCTGCCCTCGTAAAGATTCATAACGCATTCATCCAATAATTTATTTTCAATATTTAAAAGTGTGTCCGTTTTCTTTGATGACAGAATGCCGTCACTTGTCAGGAAACGTGATACTGTCACTTTTTCCTGCGGTTCAAAGGGCAAAATATGGTTCTGGTCACATGCTGTTAATGCAAGACTTTGGCGTGGAAAAATCAGCGTTTGGGGAATATCGTTTGCAAAGTACGAGGGACTCATAATAAAAGGTATTTTCTCCGAAATAGCAAAATCCTTAACAATTCCGAGAAGTATTGAGCCGACAAAGCCGTAATTGTCATCAACGGCTATTATGTTTTCGCAGTTTTCAAAAACCGTATTATAGTGAGTGTGAATTCCGAGAGGTGTGGCGGAACTCAGCAGACGAATTGTTCCACTGCCGTTAGAATTTGAATTTTTCAGGAATTTTCCGCAAAAACGGCGAACGTAATTTATAACTTTTTCTTCGTTGAGAAAAGGGGACAATTCATTGTGGATTTTTTCTTTTACATAAGAAGTATTTTTCAAAATTTTACATGCATTTTTGTAATGATTATTTTCTTTTGCCTTTAAAACGAGGATTTCACGCCGTAAATCCGTGGGGTAATTTACACCTTCAACGGCAGAAACATATTTTTCCCATATTCCCGGTAATATAGGCGAAATGCGGGAATAGCCGCTGTCGGAAATTATGTATGTGTTAAGATTTTCTATGTAAATTCCGTCAACCGAGTCATCAAAAAACGGATTAAAAAGTGAAAGATTATAGCCTTTAAAATTTTCAGTCAGTCTGTTAATGAAAACAGCGCGCTCAAAATCGCTTCCGCCGTAAATTATATAAACGCGTGACTTTGTATCTTTTTTATATATTGTGTTGTAGGCGCTTAAATAACCGCCATTGCAAATTGCGCTTGAAAAATACTTTTTCATTTTATCACCTCACGATTATATTATTCATCTGCTTTAATTTTGTTAATTTGTTGACATTTTTAAGTGAGTGATATATAATTATTGCGGAAAAAATTAAAGGAGTGTATTTAATTATGCCATTAGTAAATGCAAAAGAAATGCTTACAAAAGCAAAAGCAGGTCATTACGCAGTAGGTCAGTTCAATATCAATAACCTTGAATGGACTAAATCAATTCTTCTCACTGCACAAGAGATGAATTCTCCTGTTATTCTCGGTGTATCTGAGGGCGCAGGTAAATATATGTGCGGATACAAAACAGTTGTAGGTATGGTTAAGGGTATGATTGAAGAACTTAATATTACAGTTCCTGTTGCTCTTCATCTTGACCACGGTTCATATGAAGGAGCAAAGGCTTGCATTGAAGCGGGTTTCAGTTCAATTATGTTTGACGGTTCTCACTATCCAATCGATGAAAACATCGAAAAGACAAAAGAATTAGTTGCAATTTGCGAAGAAAAAGGTCTTTCAATTGAAGCAGAGGTAGGTTCAATCGGCGGCGAGGAAGACGGCGTTGTGGGCGCAGGTGAATGTGCTGACCCCAACGAGTGCAAAATGATTGCTGACCTCGGTGTTACAATGCTTGCCGCAGGTATCGGTAATATTCACGGCAAATATCCTGCAAATTGGGCAGGTCTTTCATTTGATACACTCGCAGCAGTTCAGGAAAAAACAGGTACAATGCCTCTCGTTCTTCACGGCGGCACAGGTATTCCCGCAGATATGATTAAGAAAGCAATTTCTCTCGGCGTTTCAAAAATCAATGTTAACACCGAGTGCCAGCTTGCATTCCAGGAAGCAACAAGAAAGTACATTGAAGCAGGCAAGGACCTTGAAGGCAAGGGCTTTGATCCGAGAAAACTTTTAGCTCCCGGTGCAGAGGCTATTAAGGCAACAGTTCGTGAGAAGATTGAACTTTTCGGTTCAGCAAACAAAGCATAATTCTAATACAAAAATTTTGCCGACCATTATGGTCGGCATTTTTTATTCTCTGATTTCTCTTGCGCTCATAATGATTCTGAAAACGGTAAAGGCTATTATCCCAACAGTCAGTGCCGTTTCCATGAACCCTAAAAGGCGTAAAGCCTTTGCCATGTTAAGAATAGTATTGACGTCATTTCCCATTTTTATTCCTCCGTAGTCAACAATACACCGTGAGCAATCCCCGGAATACTTGCTCCTTGTAAGCTTGAGGTTGCGGAAAGCAACGCGCCCGTGCCGACAAAAAGAACTTTTTTAAGCTCGCCGGAGATCATTCTTCGTATAATGTACGAATTAAGAACCGCACCGGCACATCCGCAACCGGATCCCCCTGCGTGAACATCCTGATTTTCTATGTCGTAAATCATAAGTCCGCAGTCATCGTGTACTGAAGAGATGTCAATATTGTAATCTTTAATCAAAAGCTCAATTAGAAGCTCTTTGCCTACTTTACCAAGGTCACCTGTTAAAATTAAGTCGTAGTCTGTGGGCTTTGTACCTGTATCCTTCAAAAATTGAGAAATGGTATCAGCGGCCGCAGGGGCCATTGCGGCACCCATATTGTTCGGGTCTTTAATGTCAAGATCCGTGATTTTACCGAAAATCACCGCGCTGACGCTGGGCTCATTTTTCTTGTGATTCGTTAAAAGTGAAGCTCCTGCGGCGGTTACCGTTCTTTGTGCAGTGGGTGTTCTTTGACCGCCGTATTCAAGCGGCATTCTGAATTGCCTCTCAGAGGATGCAAAATGTGATGATGTTGTTACGACAGTGTTCTTCATAGCACCGGAATCAACGAATGTTGAGGCAATGCATAAGGACAGCGCCATTGTTGAGCATGCACCGTAAAGACCTATGAAAGGCATATTCATTTCTTTTATGCCAAAAGTTGTGCCTATGCATTTTTCTTGTGATTCGTTAAAAGTGAAGCTCCTGCGGCGGTTACCGTTCTTTG
>CAMFPJ010000099.1 GCA_945971755.1 uncultured Clostridia bacterium | reverse complement strand
CCCATCATTTCAACGTGAGCCGGAACTGATGATGAACCTGCGAACTGTGCGTCTGAGTGCATTCTGCCCATAGTATCTGTCATGCCGTAACTGCTTGGACCTGCGCCCATGTTGTCCGGGTGAAGTGTACGGCCTGTACCGCCGCCTGATGCAACTGAGAAGTAGTTAACACCGTTTTCAACACACCATTTCTTGTATGTGCCTGCAACAGGGTGCTGGAATCTTGTGGGGTTAGTTGAGTTACCTGTAATAGAAACGCCGACATTTTCAAGTTTCATGATTGCAACGCCTTCGGGAACATTGTCAGCGCCGTAGCACTTAACATCTGCACGAGGACCGTTTGAGAAAGGCTTCTGCTCCGTAACCTTAACGGTTTCAGTGTAGGGGTCAAACTCTGTTTCACAATATGTGAAACCGTTGATTCTTGAAATGATATAAGCAGCGTCTTTACCGAGACCGTTGAGGATAACTCTAAGGTTTTTCTCACGAACCTTGTTTGCGTTAAGAGCAATTTTGATTGCGCCTTCAGCAGCTGCGAAGCTTTCGTGACCGGCAAGGAAACAGAAGCACTCTGTTTCTTCTGAAAGAAGCATCTTACCGAGGTTGCCGTGGCCGAGACCAACCTTGCGGTTTTCGGCAACTGAACCGGGGATGCAGAAGCTCTGAAGACCGATACCGATTGCGGCGGCAGCGTCAGCAGCTTTTGTGCAGCCTGATTTAATTGCAATAGCAGCGCCTACTGTGTAAGCCCATTTTGCGTTTTCAAAGCAGATAGGCTGTGTTTCCTGAACGATTGTATAAGGGTCAATGCCTTTTTCTGCGCAAATTTCTTTACATTCATCGATTGATGAAATGCCGTATTCTTTAAGAGTTGCGAGGATTTTAGCCTCACGTCTTTCGTAACCTTCAAACTGTGCCATTATGAAATCCTCCCTTTCTTATTCTTTTCTCGGGTCAATATACTTTGCAGCTTCAGCGAATCTGCCGTATGTGCCGATTGATTTTTCGTATGCTTCGTTGGGCTCCATACCCTTCTTAATAAAGTCTGTCATCTTGCCGAGTGAAACGAACTCATAGCCGATAACCTCGTCGTTCTCGTCAAGAGCCATTCTTGTGCAGTAGCCCTCTGTCATTTCAAGGTAACGAACGCCCTTTGCTTTTGTACCGTACATAGTACCAACCATTGAGCGGTAACCTTTACCGAGGTCTTCCATGCCTGCGCCGATAACAAGTCCGTCATCAGAGAATGCAGACTGTGTACGGCCGTAAACGATTTGTAAGAATAATTCTCTCATGGCAGTGTTGATTGCGTCACAAACAAGGTCTGTGTTAAGAGCCTCAAGAATTGTTTTGCCCGGGAGAATTTCTGCTGCCATAGCGGCTGAATGTGTCATACCTGAGCAACCGATTGTTTCAACAAGAGCTTCCTCAATAACACCGTTTTTAACGTTAAGAGAGAGCTTGCAGCCACCCTGCTGAGGTGCGCACCAACCGATACCGTGTGTGTAACCTGAAACATCAGTAATTTGCTTGGAAGCAATCCACTTACCTTCTTCAGGAATGGGAGCCGGGTCATGATGCGGTCCCTTTTTAACACAACACATAGTTTCTACTTCATGTGAATAGTTAATCATAAAAGATAACTCCTTTCTGAATTTACTTATTTGGAAAAATTGCTTAACCTTTTAGATTATACATTTATGCAAGACTATTTTCAATAGGAAAATTGACAAAACTTTGACAGATTAAACATTTTTTCTTGGAAAAAATGAAATTTATTCAATTTTGTCCGTATAAAATTGACTTTACAAGTAAAATAATATATACTATTCAAACAGAGCATATTTTCGTTTTGAGGTTGAAAAATGAATATTAAATTTACTGTGCCTTGCCTTTTGGGGCTTGAAGGCTTGATTGCCGAGGAACTTAAGGCTATGGACGCGCAAAATGTGGTTGCACAAAACGGCAGGGTCGATTTTGAGGGTGACGAGAGCATTTTGGCAAGAGCAAATATTTGCTCAAGATATTCCGAACGAATTTTAATTCGTATGGGTGAGTTCCACGCAGAAACTTTTGAAGAACTTTTTCAAGGAGTAAAAAAATTGCCGTGGGAACAGTGGATAGGCGAGAAAGATGCTTTTCCCGTCAAAGGCTATTCTCTTGATTCAAAGCTTTTCTCGGTTAGCGACTGCCAAAAAATCATAAAAAAAGCGATGGTTGAGCACCTTAAATCAAAATACGGCGTAAATTGGTTTGAGGAAACAGGAACGGTTTATCAGATTCAGTTTTCAATTATGAAGGATACTGTAACTTTGTTTATTGACACAACCGGTGCAGGGCTCCACAAAAGAGGGTACAGACCCGTTGCAAATTCAGCGCCGATTAAAGAAACAATTGCCGCTGCTATGGCAGAGCTTGCAAGAGTTAAACATTACCACACGCTTTATGACCCAACCTGCGGCTCGGGCACAATACTGATTGAGGGTGCTATGAAAGCACTGAATATAGCGCCCGGTATTCGCCGTTCTTTCTCGGCGGAAAGATTTGAGAATATTCCGCAAACGGTTTGGCAGCAGGAAAGAATGAGAGCAGGCGACCTTGTAATTCGTGATGCGGACTTTAAGGCCTACGGCTCGGACATTGACTTTAACGCACTGCAAATTGCGCAGGAAAATGCAAGGCGAGCAGGCGTTGCTATGAGAATTGATTTTTCTAAGCGTGACATTAAAGATTTTAAGCGTCGGAGCGAAAAGGGAACGGTGATTTGCAACCCGCCTTACGGCGAAAGAATGCTTGATATAAAAAACGCTGAGGACATTTACCGAACCATGGGCAAAATTTTCACTCCGGAAAAAGGATGGGCTTATTACATTATCAGTCCGGATGAAGAATTTGAAACTTGCTTCGGAAGGCGGGCGGACAAGCGCAGAAAACTCTATAACGGTATGATAAAATGCCAATATTATATGTATTTTAAGTGAAAAGAAGATGAATATGAAACATTATTTTATTGTTAATCCGGTTTCGGGTAAAGGCAAAGCGTCAAAAGCATTTATTTCCGTAATTGAAGAATACATCAAAAAAAATAATCTTGAGGCGGAAATTTATGTAACAAAAGAATTCCGTGACGGTCAAAGATTTGTTGAGGAGATAGCTAAGAAAGGCGAGCGGGTAAGATTTTATTCTTGCGGCGGAGACGGAACGCTTTATGAGGTGGTAAACGGCTGCTATAAATATCCGGGCTGTGAGGTAGCATGCATTCCTCTGGGCTCCGGTAATGATTTCATAAAGCTTTTCGGTGCAACAACAGACCTTGACGAGCACGTTAACGGAGTGCCTACAAAGCTTGACCTGATTTTCACTGACGGTCAGGTGGCAATCAACCAATGTTCTATGGGTATTGACGCAGAGGTTTGTGCAAAGCAGGCGGAGTTCAAAAAACTTCCGTTTGTCAGCGGCAAGGCGGCTTATGACCTTTCTCTCGTTTATTGCATGGCAGGTAAGCTCAAGAGCGAGTTTAAGGTTACTGTTGACGATGAAGTATTTGAGGGAACTTACCTTTTCTGCTATGTGGGCAACTCAAGGTGGTATGGCGGAGGATATAAAGCAGCCCCCCTTGCAGAACCGGCTGACGGTCTTATTGACGTTGTAATGATAAAACTTGACAGAAGCAGACTTAAACTTTTGCCGCTTATCAGTAAATATAAAGCAGGCGAGCATCTTGACTGGGATATTACGACCTTCCGCAGAGCAAAACACGTAAAAGTTGAAAGCAAAAAAACAGCCGCAGTTAATGTTGACGGTGAGTGTGCTTATGTTACAGAGCGTGAATTTCAGATGTTGGAGGGTGCAATCACATTTGTTGTTCCTAAAAATTCACAGTATCTTAGAGACAGATAGTAAAAAATGGGCGGTTAATAAGAACTGCCCATTTTTTATAACAAAGCTAATAAAACAAAAAACTCCGAACAGAGCCGGAATTTTTGGTGCGAATGTTCATAAGGGACTTAAAACGTGAGAACGAAACTAAAAAAAGAAGAACCTCAACTGCGCTTTTGTGTGTTGAGGTTCTCCGTTGGAGCTGCTAACCGGATTTGAACCGGTGACCTCGTCCTTACCAAGGACGCGCTCTACCTACTGAGCCATAGCAGCATAAATTGCAAGAGTCATTATACAAATTTTTATGTCTCTTGTCAAGAATAACTTGATTTTTATTTTCATTTGTCAATAATATATATTTGTGTTAAAATTGCAAAAATAAAAATCGAAAGAGGATTTATTATGCAGAGAATAAAAGGTCTTTTTATTAAATATAAAGAAATTATTTCTTACGTCTTTTTCGGCGGGCTGACTACTGTTGTAAGTTTTGCCAGCTACGCAATTTTTACTAAGATTATCCGTACACAAAATGAGATTGCAGGTGTTGCGGTTTCAAATGTGCTTTCTTGGGTTTGTGCCGTGATTTTTGCTTTTGTAACGAATAAGCTTTGGGTTTTTGAAAGTAAAGAATCAGGCATAAAAACAGTGCTGTCGGAACTTTGCAAATTCACGGCGTCAAGACTTTTCACAGGTGTAATTGAATGGTTCGGCGTTCCGTTTTTGGTCTATGTAGGGCTTAATCAAACAATTTTAGGTATAGAGGGCATGCTCTCAAAGGTAACAGTCAGCGTTATTGTTGTAATTCTGAACTACATTTTCAGCAAACTTTTTGTGTTTACAAAGAAAAACAATGAATAATTATACACTTTTTATCTGTATATACTGAATAACATTTGAATTTTATGCAAAATATGCACGATGATCTGTCTCTTATACACATCTCCGAGCCCACGAGA
>CAMFPJ010000098.1 GCA_945971755.1 uncultured Clostridia bacterium | reverse complement strand
CAAAATTAAAAACTGCAAAGTTTATAAAAAGCGGTTCAATATAATCAATAACATAGCCTCTGAAAACTCTGTCGATAAGATTGCCCGCTCCGCCTGATAAAACGAAAAGAATACAGATGTATTCAACGCCAATTTTCAACTTTCCGCTCATAAGATAAGCGAACCCAAGCGCAATAGCAATAAGAGTAATAACCGACAAAACAACTGTATGATTGCCAAAAGAACCAAAAGCAGCCCCTGTGTTTTCAACGTAATTCAAACGAATAAATCCGTCAACAACACGAAGACTGCTGATAGGTTTAAGACGTGCAATCACAAGTAATTTAATAATTTGGTCGGCTATAACTAATATTATTGCTGACAAAACCGTAACTACTCGACGCATTTTTAACCTCAATTATTTTTTCTTAAAGAAATTTTTGAAAGAAATTGAGTTGCCGCCGGCTTCTTCAGGTTCATCCTCTTCTAACGGTTCAAATGCCATAGCAGCAGGAGTTGTTTCCGGAACTTCGTCCTCATCGTCTGTAAAATCTATTTTGCTTAAATCAAGCTTAAAAGAACTCTTTTCACTTTCTGTATTCTCCGGAACTTCATCAAAGTCAGAAGTGTCTGTTGAATCAGCAGAGTCTGAATATACATCTTCAAATGTTGTTTCTGATTCTTCATCGTTGGTCTCAGGTTCAATTTCAGATGTTTCTTCATAAACTTCGGGCTCTTCAACTGAAGGTTCAACAGTTCCTGCTTCAACAGTTTCTTCCGGAGCAACAACTTCGGCAACATTTTCTTCTGTAGGCTCTTCTGCCTGCTCAAGTTCCTCGGAATTTACCGGAGCACAAGCATCATTAAGCTGCTCATCAACAATATCGGGAAGTTTGTTAATAAGGTTGATATGCTCTTTATACATTGCGACAAGCTTGCTCTTAAATTCAGAAGCCTCTTTCTTTGTCATATCAAATACAAGTGTTTCGTGTGTAACCTTACGGTTAATATTTCCAAGGATATCGTTAGCCTGTGCATTTGCATCGGCTAATATACGCTCAGCTTCAGCTTTTGCACTGTCAAGAATTGCAGCAGACTCTCTTTTGCTGTTAGCAGCAATTTCCTCAGCCTCTGCATTAGCATCTAAAACTTTCTTTTCGGCAGCGGCAACAGCATCAGCAGCTTCTGCCTCTGCCTTTTCTTTTGCTTCAGCAACAATTTGGTCTGCGAGTTTCTGTGCGTTTAACAATGCGAGCTTAAGGCTTTCTTCATCAGCACGGTACTCTTCGATTTTTTTTGCAAGAATACTGATTTTACGGATAAGATCGCCGTTCTCTTTGAACATCTGTTCGTAAGAAGCAGAAACCTCATTCATAAAAGCGTCAACATCGTCAGCACGGTAAGAGCCCCTACCTGATGACTGAAACTGTTTTTCTCTGACTTTATTCGGTGTAAGCATAGTTTTACCATCCATTCCGCCAAATAGGCATATTTCAAGAGGGCACAAAAATCTACCCAAAAAATTATATTAAAAAGATTAAAAGAACATACCGTTATTTTCAAGTTCTTCCATAAGGTCACCCATTACATCAACATTGTAAGGAGTGATAATGAAGGTGCTGTTAGCAACTCTTTTTAACTGACCGTTATTTGCGTAAGCAACACCTGAAAGGAAGTCAATAAGCCTGCGTGCGGTTTCTTTATTAACTGATTCAAGGTTAAGAACAACGGTTCTCTTTTCATTGAGGTTGTCCGCAATAGCAGAAACCTCATCAAATTTTTCTGGTTTAGAAAGAACCACCTGTAACTGTGCGGTAGTGTGTATATTCACAACTTTCTCTTGCTCTGACTGACGCTGAGGCCTGTGATATGCAGGCTTTTGTGTTTTTTCTTCTGCCGGTTCAAAGAAACGGTCATTTGTGCTATAGTCGCCGTCTTGAGGATCATCATCAGGATAGTAACCGTCCTCATCCACATTTACAATATTTTTGATTTTGTCTAAAAAGCTCATAATTTACCTCCTAATATATTCTCGGGCCGAAAATTGCAGAACCTATTCTTACAAGAGTTGACCCACATAAAATTGCTTGTTCATAATCTCCGGACATACCCATCGACAATATTTGCATATTTATATTATCTATCTTTTTGCCTTTAATGTCAACATATATATTGTATATATTTTCAAAAAATTTACAAAGTATTGTATTGTTTTCGCAAATCGGCGGGACAGACATTATACCTTTAACGTTTATACCCTCAATTTCGGAAATTTGATAAACACTTTCCAAAAATTCTGATTTATCAAATCCCGTTTTGCTTTCTTCACCGCCTATGTTTATTTCAAGAAGAACATCAGTAGAAACACCGCGTTTAATTGACTGTTTTGCAATCTCTTTTGCGATTTTTACCGAATCAACCGACTGAATCATATCTGCAACGCCAACAATCTGCCCTGCTTTATTTGTCTGCAAATGACCGATAAGATGTTTTTCCACCCCGTCTAAATGAAGCTCATCTTTTTTCCTTAAAAGCTCTTGAACACGGTTTTCGCCGATGAGAGTGACCCCGTGACCGAGTGCCATATTTATAAACATTGGGTCAACTGTTTTTGTAACTGCCATAAGGCGAACATTTTCAGGAGCTCTGCCCGATTTAATTGCGGCCTCGGCAATTTTTTCATTTATAACGTCAAGGTTATAACAAATATCCTCTTGTCTTTTGTCAAGATAAGACTTTTCCATCATACAAATCAACTCCCTCCGTAATTATTGTATCATACTGACGGATATATGAAGAATCATCTTTTACGTTTTCGACTATTGAGTAATCTTCTGTTGAATAAAGAATATTGATTTTTCTGAACTGTACCATATTTCCTCTTAAAACATAAACTCCTTTTTGTGAATCAACTTCACGAATTGCGCTGTTTGAAATACGGTAACCGGAATATTCGTCGGTAATAATTTGAACATCTGCTATGCGAAGTTTTGAAACATCTTGGTTCATAATTCCGCATTTAAGAATAAGTGCAATTCTGTCACCTTCTTTGTCGCCTTTTTTAGCAACGGTACATTTAATACTTCCGACTGATGTGTTGAGAACATTGACTGTAATTGTTTGACCGATTTTAATTGAGCCGGACTGCTTGTAAGGAATGTTACAAAGCATATACCAATTAAAAGCGTCAACAAGTTTTCCCATCACATTTTCGGGCAGGTCTGACGGAGAAGAAGCCAAGAGCGTGTCAATCGACACAACGTCAGAATTCATTGCATCGCTGTATTTAATTGCATTTTCATACCCGTCAACGGAACCGATGTAATAACCGGGATTTGGTGACGCTATTTCGGTATAACCAAGTTTTTTTGTTTCAAGTGCTAAAAGCTCTGCCTGTAATGACGCAAGTTTCTCGTCAACGGAGATAACTTCACCGACTGCTAACTGTTTGGTCGTGATTGCACTTCTTAAATCATTAAGTGCATCTTCAAACCCACTGTCTATCTCATTTTTGGATTCGCAAATATAATCAATCAAAGCAGCATCAATTAAATTGTTGTAAGACGAAGGTGAATTCGTTCCTACACCTACCCTGTTTTTTAACTGTTTGTAATAATCAATTTCACTGTTAATCTCATTTATTCTGACGTATGTGGAAGCACTCTCCGCATTCTTAAATGAAATTGCAACTGTTTCACCGCTGCCCACTCTTTTGCCGTCCTCCGCAATGGAAACAATTGTACCGTTGGGGTCGGAAGCGGTAAGATAAGCTTCATCACGAACAATAAAAGCCTTTGTTTCGATTTTGCTTTGAATATTTCGTTCAATTGCTACCTCTGTTTTATAAGGGTTAGAGTTCATTTGAACGACCTGATAAATAAAGTAAACGATAATTAAAATACCCAGTACCGTACAGACAAGATATTTAATAAGATTTTTGTTATCTTTTAATTTATCCATTGCCGTTCCTCCTTAAAAAAATATCTGAAAGTCTATATGCTTCATTAAGAAAATCATCTGTGCTTGCGTAATCGTCAGGGTAAACCCAATTTATGTTTTCATTTTTCCTGAACCAAGTAAGCTGCCTTTTGGCATATCGTCGAGTTTCTCTTTTTAGATTTTCAACACATTCTTCAAGTGTAAGTTCGCCATTAAAATAAGGTGCTAATTCTTTGTAACCGATAGCCTGTGAAGCAGTTGTATCTCTGCTTAAATCAAAGTAAGCTTTAGCTTCTTCCAGCAGTCCGTTTTGGAGCATTAAGTCAACACGCATATTGATTTTTGAATAAAGTACCTCTCTGTCGCGGTAGTTAATGCCGATATACAAAACATTGTAAGGTGATTTCTCCTGCCGTGACTTTTCATATTGCTCAGTCATTGTAATACCTGTCGATTCATAAAGTGACAAGGCTCTTACAATTCGGCTTTTGTCAGACGGGTGAAGTCTTTCTGCAGTTTTGGAGTCAATCTCGCGAAGTCTTGAAAGCAAGTTTTCTCCTCCCAATACTTCGTATTCCTTATTTATTTTCTTACGTATTTCTTCGTCGGTCTTTTCCCTGCAAAAAGATATGTTCTGTAAAAGGGAATCAATGTATAGTCCTGTGCCGCCTGCCACAATGGGCAAATGACCGTTTGCGCTGATTTTTGCAATGCAGTCTTTAGCCGCTGAAACATAGTCGGCAACGCTGAATCTAACTTCAATGGGTAAAAAGTCTAAGAGATAATGCTCTATTCCCTCTTTTTCGCTCTCAGTCGGTTTGGCTGTTGCAATATCCATGCCTTTATAAATCTGCATAGAATCCGCAGAAATTACTTGTCCGTTAAATTTTTTTGCTATTTTCACTGCAAGGGAAGTTTTTCCCGAAGCAGTGGGACCTACAACGGCAATAACGGGAATTTTGTTCATTACTGTATCCTTCCGAACTGTTTTTCAAGCTCGTTCCTTGTAATTTCAATCATAACGGGACGTCCATGTGGGCAAAAGCGAACAGTTCTGTCGTTCAATACTGTTTTAACAAGTTCATAAAGCTCTTCGGGACTTGATTTATCCCCTGCCTTTATTGCACTTCTGCAAGCAACATTGTG
>CAMFPJ010000097.1 GCA_945971755.1 uncultured Clostridia bacterium | reverse complement strand
TACCTTAAAGCCGAGTCACAGAAAAAGTTAGAACAGTAAAAAATACGGGGCGATTGCCCAAGTGTTCTGAAGGACACTTGGGCAGTTTTATTCGCGCGTCACGCGAGTGATATTGTTAAAGCAGCGATATTTGTCTGTCGCCAAGTGTTATTGCCTGCGGCAGTTTATTTGCGAATAAAATATCACGGTTGCTGTCGGCAATCATATCACTCTTTGCGCAGCAAAGAATACACCACAAAAAAATCACTACCCGAAAAAGAGTTTTGTTTTTCTCTTCTTCGGGTAGTTTTGTCTTATACTGTTATGGGCAGGAATTTTGTGTCCAAATTCCTATTAAGTTTTAGACAACTGTCCTTAAAAACCTGCCTTATTGCCCAAGTGTCCTTCATTTTTTCATTTGGTCAATGGTCTTTTCGTAAGAGGGTAAAAACTCTTCAATAAAAATTTTTGCCTCTTCGCAGTCAAGTTTAGATAAGGTTTTGGATATTGCTTTTTCAGCCTCGCAAAATTCCCGATTACCTGCGTTTCTTTCCTCAACACATTTAAGGTAGGCACAAATTTTATCAGCCGATTTAACAAGTCTCCAAAGCTCTTTGTCGTCATTTTTCTTTTTGAAAAGAGACTCGTAATCTTTTCTTAAATAGTCGGGCAGCATTGAAAGAAGCTGCTTTGACGCATTTTTCTCCACTGCCTTGTAGGCGAGTTTTGTTTCCTCACTGTAATATTTAACGGGAGTGGGCAAATCACCCGTGATAATCTCGGGTAAATCGTGGTAAAGTCCCAAAAGTGCGGCACGCTCTGCGTTGTAATTTTTACCGAGTTTTTCGTTACCGATTACCGCAAGAGCGTGTGAAATTTCCGCCACCTCTGCCGAATGTTCAGAAAGCGTTTCATACCTCGTGTTTCGCATAAGCGCCCAGCGGTTAATATATTTTGTGCGTGAGGCAAATGCGAAAAAATCAAACATACCCATAATTAAATATCCTCTTCCCTAAAATTGATTGAAAGAGTTTCATGAGCCATTTTGATTTTTTTGTATTTAACACCTGCCGCGTCAAACATTCTGCGGGAGGCACGGTTGCCCACTGTGTCGAAATACTTGTCGGAAAGGTAAAGAACCTCTTTAATTCCGCTTTGAATAATAGCCTTTGCACACTCGTTGCAGGGGAAAAGGGCAACGTAAATTCTGGAGCCCTCAAGGTTTCTGCCACCCGCATTGAGAATTGCGTTAAGCTCTGCGTGGCAAACGTAAGGGTACTTTGTTTCGTATTCCTCACCGCTTCTGTCCCAGGGGAACGTGTCATCGTCACAGCCCCTCGGAAAACCGTTATAACCCATTGACATAATTTTGTTGTCGTTATTTACAATGCAGGCGCCAACCTGTGTGTTAGGGTCTTTGCTTCTGTAGGAAGAAAGCATTGCAATGCCCATAAAGTATTCGTCCCAAGATATGTAGTCCTGTCTTTTTGCCATTTTTATTCTCCTTTAACCTTTTTCCAATATTCGCGGCTTAAGCTTTCGTTTTTGTTATTGCCGAAGGTGTAATATTTTTTGTCCTTTATTGCGTCGGGCAAATACTGCTGCTCTACCCAAGCGTTGGGGTAGTTGTGAGGATATTCGTAAAACTGACCTTTGTTTTCATTGTCTTCACCGTCAAAGTGCTTGTTTTGAAGGTGACGGGGAATTTTGCCGAAGTTGCCCTTTCTCACGTCCTCAAGGGCGGCGAAAATTCCGTCGTGAGCGGTGTTGCTCTTTGGACTTGTGGCAACCAGTACGACTGCGTCGGCAAGGGGAATTGCCGCTTCGGGCAGACCGACCTGCAAGGCTATGTCACAGGCAGATTTTACAATGGGAATAATGTTAGGGTACGCAAGCCCCACATCCTCACAGGCGCAGACAAGCAATCTGCGAATAGCGGAGGGTAAATCACCTGCTTCTAAAAGCCTTGCTAAATAATGAAGCGACGCGTCAGGGTCCGAGCCTCTCATAGACTTTTGAAAAGCCGATAAAATGTCATAATGCTCGTCACCGAATTTGTCATAACGGAAAGTGTTTTTTGCGGTAAGCTGTGACACCCCGTCAAGTGTAATTAACTTTTTGCCGTCAACAGTTTTAGCGGAAAGCACGGAAAGCTCCGTAAAATTAAGTGATTTTCTGACGTCGCCTCCGCAGGCTACCGCAATATGCTCGGCAACTCCGTCTTCACATTCAATTTTAACACCCAGTTCCGTTTCTAAGAAATTAAAGCCTTTGATTACGGCGGGGACAACGTCCTCCGGCTCAACGGACTTAAATTCAAACACGGTACAGCGTGAAAGCACTGCGCTGTAAATATAAAAATAGGGATTTTCGGTAGTTGATGCAATTAAAGTAATTTTACCGCTCTCAATATATTCAAGAAGTGACTGCTGCTGGCGCTTGTTGAAGTACTGAATTTCATCAAGATAGAGAAGTATTCCGTTGGGTGCGGCAAATGTGTCAAGCTCGCTGACAATATCTTTAATATCCGCCGTTGAGGCGTTTGTTCCGTTAAGGTGATGAAGCCTTTTGTCGGTTTTATTTGCAATAATTCGTGCAAGGGTTGTTTTACCCGTGCCGCTGGGACCGTAAAAAATTAAATTCGGGCAAGTACCGCTCTCAATAATATTGCGAAGGACCATATTCTCGCCCAAAAGGTGCTTTTGACCGACCATATCTTCAACTGACTGTGGGCGGAGCCTGTCCGCTAAGGGAGTAGCCATACTTTACCTCCTTATTTTAATATTTCAAATAAATCTTCGGGTTTTTCGATAATGTATTCCGCGTTGTATTCTTCAAATTCCTCTCTGCTGCCAAAGCCGAAAAGCACGGCGCAGCAGGGAATTCCTGCTGAGTGGGCACCTTTAATGTCAAAAAGCCTGTCCCCCACCATAAGCGTGTCTTTCTCTGTGGCGCCAAGGGCATTCATTGCGTTTAATATTACTTTTGTTTTGTTCTCTTTAATGTCGTCAAACTGCGTGCCGCCGAGAAAGTCAATATATTTTGAAATTCCTCTTTGCTCGCAAATATCTTTAACAAATTTTAAGGGCTTACTTGACGCCGTTCCGATTTTGTAACCCTGAGCCTTGAGTTCTTTAAGCAATTCGGGAATGCCCTCGTAAACGTAATTTTCAAGGTAGCCGATAACCTTGTAACGTTCACGGTATTTCTCAGTCATTTCCACTGCGTGCTTTTCGGTAAAACCGCAAAATTCGGTAAAACTGTAATGAAGGGGCGGACCTATAAATTTGCTTAAAAGTTCTTCACTCGGTGTGCCGTGGCCGTAGCTTTCAAAGGCATAAGTTAAACTTTTGAAAATTCCCTCTGACGAGTCAACAAGGGTTCCGTCAAAGTCAAATAAAATATTTTTGAAATTACTCATTGATTACTATTTCATACTCCTTATGGAATGTTTCGTTTGGTTTAAGACTGTTACCCCATTCTCTTTTTGTAATGTCGCAGTCAAAATCTGCCCCATCTGCTCTGCCGTACCAAGGCTCAATGCAAACAAACGGCGCATTTTTCCGGGTGGGCGACCAAATTCCGAAAAGAGGAGCAGTAAAATTCACCGTAACGGTAGTTTGCCCGTTTTCTTTAAGACTTACGCTTGTTACTCCGCTGTTTTCAATTATCAGGGCGTCACGGTCAAAAATGCTGTCGGTTAAAACAAATTCACTGTCAACAGGGTACTTGTCGGCGATGTAAAGCCCATCTTCATTGAGAATTGAATATTCTAAATTCTCACCGTTCATGGAAAGCACGGTTTCACCCTTTTTGCAGTTAAATGCAGGGTGCGCACCGATTGAAAAGTATATTTTTTTACTGTCGGTATTCGTAACGTCCCATTTTACTTTGATTTTATTTTCGGTTAACAGGAAGGAACAAACAAGTCGGAAGCAAAAGGGGTATTTTGCCAGAGTGTCTTCACTTTCGTTAAGTTCAAATGAAACGCTGTCCTCGGTTTTTTCGGTCAAAGTGAAATCACAGTCCCTTGCAAAGCCGTGCTGAGGGAGAGAATATTCTTTTCCGTCATAAATTGACGTAAGATTTTTATATTTACCAACAACGGGAAAAAGCACGGGACTTCTTCTGCCCCAATAGTTTTTATCACCGTGCCAAAGGTACTCTTTGCCCGATTTTACGCCGTGAATACCTGACAGCTCCGCGCCGTGTTCGTTTATTTTTATTTCTAAAAATTCATTTTTCAAAGTTTGCAAGCTTCTCACCTCAAATTACAAAATAATTATACATTATTCCTGATGTTTATTCAATAATTTTGCAAACATTTGTTTCAGCGTTTTTTACAAAATTAAAAAAAAACGAAAAAGGTCTTTTATTTTAGTTACAATAGTGCTATACTATATAAGGCGTGTACCGGGCAAATTTTGTCGATATGTACACAATTTTTTGTTTTTTGATTTTTCAGTTTACATGAGTTTCGTATTATTTGATTTTGAGGGAGGGACAAGTCCTTGGAAAAAATCATAATAAACGGCGGTAAAAGGCTCACGGGTGAAGTGACCATCAGCGGAGCTAAAAACGCCGTAGTTGCGATAATTCCGGCGACTCTTCTCGCAGAAGATGTTTGCGTAATCGAGAACATTCCAAACATCAGCGACGTTAACGTAATGATAAAAATTCTGCACCAAATGGGCGCAGAAGTTAAAATGATAAATAAAAGCACCGTTCAGATTGACACCCGCCACATTATGAGTGACAGAGTTGAACACGACATGAGCAAGCAGCTTCGTGCTTCTTACTACTTTATCGGCGCGCTTCTGGGCAGGTTTAATCATGCACGTGTTGCAATGCCGGGCGGTTGTTCTTTCGGAGTAAGGCCCATTGACCAGCACATCAAAGGCTTTGAGGCACTGGGCACTAATATCAGCATTGATAAAACGGGTATGCTTTTAGCCACGGCGGACAGGCTCCTTGGCAACAGTATTAACTTTGACGTTGTGTCCGTAGGTGCGACTATTAACCTTATGCTCGCCGCAGTTAAAGCACGCGGTCTTACGATTATTGAGCCCGCCGCAAAAGAGCCGCATATTGTTGACCTTGCAAACTTTTTGAACTCAATGGGTGCGGATATTCGCGGTGCAGGTACAGACACAATCAAAATTCGCGGAGTTGAAAAGCTTCACGGTTGCGAATATGCAATTATCCCCGACCAAATTGAAGCAGGTACTTACATGGTAGCGGCTGCCGCCACAAAGGGCGACGTTTTAATTAAAAACGTCATTCCCAAGCACCTTGAATCAATTTCCGCAAAGCTTATTGAAAGCGGCGCAGTTGTTGAGGAGTTTGACGACAGCGTTCACGTTAAAGGTGCGGAAAAACCGTTTCATTGTAATGTAAAAACAATGCCTCATCCGGGCTTCCCAACCGATATGCAGCCTCAATTCTCCGTTCTTTTATCTCTTGCTGACGGTAACAGCATGGTTTCGGAAAGCGTTTGGGACAATCGCTTCCGTTACACGGAACAACTTATAAGAATGGGCGCTAAAA
>CAMFPJ010000096.1 GCA_945971755.1 uncultured Clostridia bacterium | reverse complement strand
TCTATATTCTATGCAATTTTAATTATGAGAAAAATTATTATTTTATTTGAATTATTCCCCTACACTTTGGAAATTGAGTGCAACCGTAAAATTCATTACCTATATTATTTCCTCATATTTTTTAATAATCTGTAACCGAAGTCATAACCAACAAAGTACTCGCGAATATAACTCTTTACTGACTTTCCGTGGGTTGTTGCCGATACTTTAAGTACATTGCCTATTCCGCTTTGTTTTGCTATTATTCCGGAACGGAAAATATGATAATCACTTGTGAGAAAAGCAATTCTCGTATTATTTGTACTGTTTCCGGAATGTTCTCTGATAATTCTTAGAGCAAATTGAAAATTCTCGTAAGTAGTGGTTGATTTATCTTCAAGCAGAATTCTATTTTCATTTATCCCTTTATTTACAAGATATTTCTTAATTATTTCTGCTTCTGATACTGTCTGTTTTGATCTAAAGCAACCCCCGCAGGCAACCGCTAAAGTGTTTTGGTGAGAATACAAATATTCAACCGCTCTGTCCATTCGGTCAACTAATTGTTTGCTCGGAGTGTCTTCACCGATGATATTACAACCAAGAATCATCAAATATTCACACTCATCATCATATTTTTTGACCGCGTCTGCCACTACAAACGGCATATAGAATACGGCAGGAAGCGCTAAAACACAACCAAAGGCTTTAAGAATACGTTTTGAAGTTTTATTCATAGAATCACTTCCGTTAAATCTTTTTAACTGCACCCATATTTGCCATAATCTTTTTAGTGCCGACTTTATCAAAAGAAATTTCCATAAGTACGTCATTGCCCATGGGTTTAAGCGAAATAATCATACCATCGCCAAATGCTCTATGCTTAACTTGGTCACCGACTGAAAAAGTATCAGTACTTTTTTTAGACGTTTCGCCAAAGGTAAAACCACGTGTAACAGGTTTTTTCAGAGCATTTGCAGGTCTTTCAAACCGATTAACATTTCTTGCAACAGGTTTAACAAGAGATTTACAGCACTCTTCGGGAAGTTCACTGATAAATCTTGACGGAACATTATATTTTGTTGAACCGTACAGCATTCTTGCCCTTGTGTTAAGAAGATAAAGACGTTCTTTTGCACGGGTAATGCCAACATAAGCAAGTCTTCTTTCTTCCTCAATCTCAGCCGGGTCATACATTGATTGCATTCCCGGGAAAATTCCCTCTTCCATTCCCGAAATGAAAACAACAGGAAACTCAAGTCCTTTTGAAGAATGGAGTGTCATAAGTACAACGGTTTCTGCATCGGCATTGTAATTATCAATGTCAGTAAGAAGTGCAACTTCTTCAAGAAAATCTGCAAGCTCACCCTCAGGATTTTCCTCACGAAATTTTATAAGGTTGGAATTAAGCTCGTCAAGGTTTTGAAGTCTGTCTTCAAGTTTTTCTTTATCAGTTGCAAGAGATTTTTTATATCCCGTTTCTTCAATAAGTGACATAAACACAGACGACGGAGATTCACGAAGTGACAAATCATGAAAACTTTCAATCATATCAGTAAATTCACGAAGTTTTGATGCAGAACGTGAAAGCTTTTCGTACTCATCAGCCTGCTTAATAACCTCAAAAAGACTTAAACCTAATCCGTCTGCTATTTCTTTTGCATAGGCAATTGTTGTAGCGCCGATTCCCCTTTTGGGAACATTTATTATTCTTTCAAGACGAACAGAGTCGTTAGGATTTGCAACAACGCTTAAATATGCAAGTGCATCTTTAATTTCCATACGGTCATAGAACTTGTGACCACCGATAATTCTGTACGGTATTCCGCTTCGAACCAATGCACGCTCAATTGTGTTTGACATTGCGTTCATTCGGTAAAGCACGGCAAAGTCAGAGAATTTTTTGCCCTTTTGCATTTGAGTCATTATTTCATCGCAAATAAATTTTCCCTCTCCGTACTCGTCGTCAAGAGTGTTCAAAAGTATTTTTTCGCCTTGACCATTATCAGTCCAAAGTTCTTTACCTTTTCTTTGCTCATTATGAGAAATAACAGCATTTGCACCGTCCAAAATATTTTGAGTTGAGCGGTAATTCTGTTCAAGTCTTATTACCCTTGCGTTTTTGAAATTCTTTTCAAAACTTAAAATATTCTCAATGGTAGCACCGCGGAATTTATAAATACTCTGGTCATCGTCGCCGACAACGCAAATGTTATTATAGCCTTCCGAGAGAAGCTTTGTAAGCACAAATTGCGCGTGGTTAGTGTCTTGATATTCATCCACCAAAACATACTTAAATTTATTTTGATAATATTCTCTTATGTCTTTATTTTCTTCTAAAAGTTTAATTGTGTTTACAATAATATCATCAAAATCCATTGCATCTGCGTTTTTGAGAAGTTTTTGATATTTCTCATAGCATTCGCCGATTTGCTTTTCACCGTAATTTTCACTTGCAAGCGATGAATACTCTTTTGGCGAAACAAGCATATCCTTAGCGTTACTGATTTTATTGAGAATTGTTTTATGAGATAAAAATTTGTCATCAATATTAAGAAGTCTTTGAACCTCCTTCATCACACGTTTACTGTCATCGCTGTCATAAATCGTGAAATGCTTTGAATACCCCAAACGCTCTGCATTTCGTCTCAGAATACGAACACATACCGAGTGAAATGTGCCTGCCCAGACATCATTTCCTGATTCACCAAGCATAAGATTTAAGCGATCTTTAAGTTCGTTTGCAGCTTTGTTTGTAAAAGTAATTGCAAGTATTTCCCAAGGATTCGGTGAATTTACCTTCAAAACGTTCTTAATCTGTTCATAAACAGAAAAGTCTCCGTCTCTATACCTTCTCAAAAGGTTAACCGTACTATCATCAACATATCCGTAAACATCAATGCTTTCAAAAGCATTTCCGTACTTAATTAGATATGCAATTCTGTTAACAAGAACAGTTGTTTTTCCGCTGCCTGCACCAGCGAGAATTAAAAGCGGCTCATTAACGGATAAAACCGCTCTGAGCTGCATTTCATTCATTTTCTTAAATTCTTTAAGTATAATTTCTTTTCTTAATTCACAAATTTCAGATGTCATTTATTATCTCCTACATCAAAAAGGCTGTTACCGTGGCAGTCAATTCCCACTATCAAGGGAAATTCGTTAAACTCAAGTCTTTTAGCTGATTCGCACCCTAAATCTTCAAAAGCAATTACTTCACACTCCGTTATACATTTTGAAGCAACTGCACCTGCACCGCCGACAGCACAAAAATAAACGGCACCGTTTCGAACAATAGCATCTATAACCGCTTTATTTCTCGGGCCTTTACCAATCATTGAATTAAGCCCTAAATCGAGAAATTCAGGGGCAAATTTATCCATTCTGCTTGAAGTTGTGGGTCCGCAAGAACCAATCGCAAGACCTTCAGGTGTTGGAGTAGGCCCTGCATAATAAATCGACGCACCGTTAAGGTCATAAGGAAGTTCTTTTCCCTCATCAATCAATGCTTTGATTCTTTTGTGAGCAGCATCACGTGATGTATAAACCGTACCGGAAAGAAGCACCCTGTCACCTGCACGGAGTTTTTCGGCATAATCTTTAATTTCTTTTGTGTTAATTTTATATTCAGCCATTATTATCCTCTTTAATTAAATCTTCGGGTTGTATGTTAAGGTCTTCGTTAAATTCAGAATTCGGCTCGTATGAAATAAATGTAAGACCCGTGCCGTCATCAGTAACTTCAACTGACACTGCATCAGGCATATCCTTGCGAATTTCCTCGGGAATTTCATCCGGGTTCATATCTGCATTATAAATGCTCGGTGAGTCAAGCGCAGGAAGCTCTGTGTGTATGTTTAGAAGATTTGAAGCGGAATTATTAAGCTTTGTGCTGAGAGCATAAACATCTTTATGCAATTGTTCAAGTGACGAATTAAACTTTTTGGAAACAGCGTCAACATCACGAAGAAGTTGTTCGATTTCATTTGCCTGACTCTTAACTTCTTGAGAAGCCAATGCACCAACATCTTTTGCCTTCGCTTTAGCATTGTCTATTATTTCATCGGAATAACGGCGTGCATCAATATAAGCCGCACCGATTTGTTTTTCAGCACGTGCTAAACGCTCGCTTTTATCCTGATAATCAAAAAGTCGCTCACGGCACTGTGCAGTCTCTTTGTTCGCACTCTCAAGCTTCTCATTAAGCTCAAAAATTTGTTTTTCCCTTTCTTCAAGCAATTTTGTCATTTTTGATAAATCTTCAACCTTTTGCTCAAGCTCTTCAATTTTCTGACGTAATTCCAATGCTTCTCTTTTCTTTCTGTTTAGTTCATCAGAAACATCGGCAGCATTATTTTGAAGCGTTTCAATGTAAGACAAGACATCAGCTTTTTTGAATCCGCCGAAAATTGACGTTTTCATAATAATGTTTTCTTTACTCATCACTTACGCACCCTTTGCACAGATTTTCACGAATATATTTTAGCAGACTTTTTTATATAAAACAACACATTTAGGCAAAATTAAATAAAATTTAATAGACATTTGTAAATTTTTGGAGTAGAATACAATTAAGGAAGTGATATTATGAATAACAAATCAAAAAAAGTTCTTAAAACCTTGGTAGGTTTCGGTGCAACTGCCGCAGCAACTTACTTGCTTGTAGGTGATGCTTTCTATTATCTTACTCTTACGAGACGCGGAATTAACACTGCTATAGCCAAAAAATATATGAGTTCTAATACAGGTACTGACGAAAAGACAATTCATCTTAATGGTGAGCTTGACCAAGGAAAAATTTGGTATGACAGAGCAGAAAAAGAAAAAATTGTTATCAGAAGCACACAAAAAAAGAAGAATCTTCACGCAGACTACCTTCTTCCGAAAATGGATTCTGACATTTTTGTCGTTCTTGTTCACGGTTACGGCTCATCACCGAGAAATATGGGTGTTTACGCAAAGCATTACATTGAGCTTGGATACAATGTAATTGCACCGAGCATGAACGGTCACGCGGACAGTGAAACAAAGAGAATTACAATGGGTTGGGAAGACAGGCTCGATGTTATTGACTGGATCAACTATATCGTTGAAGATTACCCTGACGCCAAAATAATTATCCATGGTGTTTCAATGGGTTCGGCTACTACAATGATGGCTCTCGGCGAAAATCTTCCCGCAAATGTTAAGGTTGCTGTTGCCGACTGTGGCTTTACGTCAATTTGGGACATTTTCGATGAAAAAATCAGCAAAGTGATTAACATCCCGGGTGACCCGATTCTTTCAAGCGCAAACAGAGTAAACAAGGCTATCTCAGGTTTTGATTTCAAGAAAGCCTCGGCAATTGACCAACTGAAAAAAGCTGACGTTCCCACTATTTTTATTCACGGCGAAGAAGATACTTTTGTACCTTTCGAAATGCTTCAAAAGCTTTACGATGCTGCTGCTTGTGAAAAGGAACTTGTTACAATTCCCGAAGCACCTCATGCAAGAAATTCAATTGTTAACCCGGAACTTTATTGGACATCGGTTGCTGTCTCTTATACACATCTCCGAGCCCACGAGACAAGAGGCAATC
>CAMFPJ010000095.1 GCA_945971755.1 uncultured Clostridia bacterium | reverse complement strand
GCAGAGTTCCGTTTGCTGATTTCATTATCACCTCAAACGGTGCTGTTACATACGACGGAAAAACGGGAGAAGTAATCACTTCTGAACTTTTAGATGCGGAAAAGTCGAAAAAAATATTCAACATTATTAACGATTACAATCTCCCTCACGAAATCTATTTTGACGGCGAATGTTTTCTTGACGGGTACTCTGCAAGTCTTTACAACTACGGCGGCATCTCCGCACACTACTTAAAGGTGCTTAAAGATAAAGCAAATGTTGTGCCTGATTTATCAGAATATATCGGCTCACGCGGTGTTGAAAAGATTAACATTATGCGGGTTGTGGGTAATGAGTTAAAAGAAGTTAAAGATAAAATAATTTCTGTGGGCGATATTTTTGTTACATCGTCTATTCCCGAGAATCTTGAAATGAACAGCCGAAACGCAACCAAAGGCTTTGCTCTGTCATCCCTTTGCAAACATTTAATGATTGATGAAAGCGAGGTTATGGCATTCGGCGACTCAGACAATGACTGCGAAATGCTCAAAAAGGCAGGTTATTCATTTGCTATGGCTAACGGCTGGGACGAAGCAAAACGCGCAGCAAAATACACAACTCTTTCAAATGAAGATGACGGAGTTGCAGTAGAAATCGAAAAATATCTTGAAAGTATCAGGTGAAATATGGATATAAAAAAATATAAAGGAATTATATTTGACCTTGACGGCACATTTATAGACTCAATGAACGTTTGGCACGAGGTTGACTATCAATTTTTCAAGCGAAGAAATATGGAAATACCCGAAGGCTACAAAAAAGCCATAAATAAAATGCCTTTTACTGCAGCGGCAGAATACACAAAAAAAGAGTATAACATTTCCGAAACGGTTGAAGAGATAATCGACGAATGGCACTCGCTTGTCATTGAAGAATACAAACACAATGTAAAATTAAAAGACGGAGGAAAAGAGTTTATTAAATTTTGCAAAAGCGCAGGGCTTAAATGTGCTTATGCCACGGCAAGTGCCGATATTCTTTGCGAAACAGTATTAAACGCCAACAAAGTTCGTCAGTATTTTGACTCAAAGACCTATGTTTACGAAGTAGAAAAAGACAAAAGTTTCCCTGATGTTTATTTGCTTGCGGCTCAAAAAATCGGCGTTAATCCTTCCGAATGTATAGTCGTTGAAGATATTTTAGCCGGAATTAAAAGCGCAAGGTCAGGGGGCTTTACTACTGTTGCAATGTTTGACGAATCGTCAAAGGACGATTGGAACGAAATGTGCGCCATTGCCGATGTGAATATCCGCTCTTTCACGGAACTTATGTAAATTACCTTTACAAATCGGTAAAAAGAGAGTATTATAATATGGTAAATTTTAGAGAAGGAAGTATTTGAAAATGGAAAAAACAGTTTTGATTGAAACATCTGCAAGGCACGTTCACGTTACTGCAGAAACTTTAGCAGTTCTTTTCGGTGAGGGTCATGAACTCACAAAGAAAAAAGACCTTTCACAGCCCGGTCAATTTGCCTGTGAAGAAAGAATTGCTGTAATCGGCCCAAAAGGTCAGTTTCCTTCAGTTTCGATTCTCGGCCCTGTAAGACCTGCTAATCAGGTTGAAATTTCTGCGTCCGATGCCCGTTCAATCGGCGTTCCCGCTGTTGTTCGCGAGTCAGGCGACATTGCCGGCACACCGGGCTGCAAGCTTGTTGGCCCTTGCGGTGAGGTTGAAATTTCAGAGGGTGTTATCGTAGCAAAAAGACATATACATATGACTCCCGAAGACGCTGAAAACTACGGACTTCAAGATAAGCAAATTGTTAGTGTTAAAGTTCCGTCAAACGGCAGAGAGCTTGTTTTCGGTGACGTTGTTGTAAGAGTAAGCCCGAAATTCAAGCTTGCTATGCACATTGATACAGACGAATCAAACGCTGCCCTTCCGAACGGCGAGCTTGGCATTATCCTTTAATTAAAACAAAAGCCGAGGTTTGCTACAATCTCAGCTTTTCCTTTTATGATTTACTAAAAATAAAAACAATCGGTTTCTCGCTGATTACATTCGGCAGTTTACGCCTTACCTTTTCCCGGAAGAAGACATATTTCGCACTTTTTCTGTACGGCAAAACATATATAATAGGAAATAAGGTTAAGCACAAAACATCCCACCCTAAAAACGACAGGCAGAAAAGAGAATATCTTATTAAATTGCCCTCCATCATTTCGCTGCTTTGCGACAATACTTTAAGCGGGTTTGTTTCACCGGACTGAAACTGCACAAAATAGCTTTTTGAAAAGCGTTTGTAAATCACGAAAAAGCAGCCCGCTCCCACCAGCGCTATTATAAGTGACGAAGCAAAAAGAGTAACCGTTATTTCTTTGGGGTATGATATACTTTTTACGTAGTATGCCGAATACGCTAAAACTAAACCGGGCAAAAAGAAAACGGCTGACAGAAACCAAAACAGCAGCATTTTAAGTATTCTTACGAGGAATGCACAGAACAAATCTTGTGCCCTTACGGGTGAAAATGAGTCTGTGGCCTTTCTATAAAAATAATTCTCACAGATAAATACTACCGATGACTTGATAAATGCGGAAATTGTTAAAGATAACATCATCAGAGAAAATTTCAAAGCAAAATTTAATTCTGTATTGTTATTCAAGTGAATCAGCAAATAATAATTAAAGCCTAAAAGACTTACTGTCATTAAAAAAGGCAAGGTGCATATCAGAAATGCTTTTGAGTTTTTGCCGATTAAAAGTCTTTGAGCTTTGAGTTTTATATACATCAATATAATCACCTCAAAATTATTATTAACACCAAATCAACAATCAATTCAATTTTTAACGGAGGAATTATTATGTGTGGTATAGTCGGTTATATCGGAGAAAAGCAGGCTGCCCCCATTCTTATTGAGGGTCTTCGCAGGCTTGAGTACAGAGGTTACGATTCTGCAGGTATTGCAATTGCAGGCGATAAAGTTACCGTTGTCAAAGAAAAAGGCAGAATTGACAATCTTCAGGCGGAAGTAGATAAAATCTACCCCGTTGGCACAGTTGGAATAGGCCATACTCGTTGGGCAACCCACGGTGTCCCGGACAACGTAAACGCACACCCTCACACCTCGATGAACGGTGTTGTTACACTTGTTCACAACGGTATTATTGAGAACTACATTGAAATTAAAAACGAGTTAATTGAAAAAGGCTATGTTTTCAAATCTGAAACCGACACAGAAGTTATTGCACAGCTTTTTGACCATCTTTTTAACGGCAACGCAGTTGAAACAATGATTAAAGTTGCGGAACGCATTAACGGCTCTTACGCAGTTGCAATGATTGTAAAGGGCTTTGAAGATAAAGTATTCGCAATGAAAAAAGACAATCCAATGATTATCGGCACAGGCAACGGTGAAAACTACATTGCTTCTGACATTCCCGCAATTCTTCCGTACACAAAAGACTGCTACATTGTAAAAGACAACGATTTTATTGAACTTACCAAGAACTCAATTACAGTTTACGGCCTTGACGGAAATGAAAAAGAGTTTGAAGTAAAAAGCATAAATATGAGCGTTGACTCTGCGCAGAAGAACGGCCACGATTACTTTATGGAAAAGGAAATTCACGAACAGCCAAAGGCATTCCGTGACACTGTCTCTCCGCTTATTAAAGACGGAAAGGTAGTTCTTCCGTTTGAGTTCCCCAAAAACTTTATAAAAAAACTTAACAGAATTTATATTGTTGCTTGCGGCAGTGCTTACCACGTTGGTATGACTGCTAAGTACATCATTGAAGATATGGCAAGAATTCCCGTTGTTGTTGATATTGCCAGCGAGTTCAGATACAGAAATCCAATAATAAACGAAAATGACCTTTGCATTTTTGTCAGCCAGTCAGGTGAAACAGCCGACACCCTTGCATCTCTTCGCGAGTCAAAAGCAAGAGGCGCCTTTACTTTATCAATAGTTAACGTTCTTTACAGCACAATTGCAAGAGAGTCAGACGGAGTTATTTACACAAACGCAGGTGCTGAAATTGCCGTTGCAACAACAAAAGCCCTTATGGCACAGCTCGGAGTATGCTATATTCTTTCCGCTTTTTTTGCACATGCAAAAGGACTGATGGGCGACGATATTCTTCGCAAGTTTACGGAAGAAGTTCTTTTAATTCCCGATAAAATTCAAAGAGCGCTCGGAACTGACGATATTACAAAAGAAATTTCCGCTCATATTAAAGACCATCAAAGTATGTTCTTTATCGGTCGCGGCATTGACTACCCGCTTTGCCTTGAAGGTTCACTTAAACTTAAAGAAATTTCATATATTCACTGCGAGGGCTACGGTGCAGGCGAGTTAAAGCACGGCACAATTTCACTTATTGAAAACGGCACGGCAGTAGTTGCAATCGGCACTGATGACGCACTTCTCGGTAAAACGATTTCCAACATTAAAGAAGTCAGAGCAAGGGGTGCATGGGTAATTGCAATTGTCAAAGAGGGTACGCAAGGAATTGAAGAAATTGCCGACAGGGTAATTTATGTTCCCGAAGCTTCCCGTTACCTTATGCCGTCAATGACGGTCGTTCCGCTGCAACTTTTGGCGTATCACACAACAGTTGCAAAGGGCTTTGATGTTGATAAACCCCGTAATCTTGCAAAATCTGTTACGGTTGAATAAAAGCACTATTAAAACAGCGGTAGTTTTCTACCGCTTATTTTTTTACCCTTATGTTTAATTTTTGCAGTGCGTGTCCATAATAATTTTGTACATAAAATTAAAAAGGAAGATTTATGTGCAATACAACAAAGTTGAAATCTGCGGAATTAACACATCTACACTAAAAGTTCTTACAGAAAAAGAAAAAACCGAACTTTTAATAAAAGCAAAAAGCGGTGATAAATATTCACGTCAAAAGCTCATTGAGGGCAATCTGCGGCTTGTACTCTCCGTTGTGCAGAGATTTGCCAACAGAGGCGAAAATCCAGACGACCTTTTTCAGGTTGGGTGCATTGGACTTATTAAATCAATTGATAATTTTGACATAACACAAAATGTAAAATTTTCAACCTATGCCGTTCCGATGATTATCGGTGAAATCAGAAGATATTTGCGAGATTACAACCCGATAAGAGTCAGCCGTTCCCTGCGCGACACCGCATACCACGCAATGCAGACGAAAGAGCGCATACAAAATGAGTTAGGAAGAGACGCAACCATTGAAGAAATTGCAAATGAACTGGGAATAAAATCTACCGACGTTGTTTTGGCGCTTGAATCAATTGTTGAACCGGTTTCGCTTTATGAGCCCGTCTATTCAGACGGCGGTGATACAATTTATGTTATGGATCAGGTCAGCGGAACGGAAAGTGATGACGACTGGCTTAACGAAATATCCATTAAGGAAACAATCAAAAACTTAGGCAGACGTGAAAAGCAAATTTTAACCTTACGGTTTATGCAAGGCAAGACGCAAATGGAGGTGGCGGAAGAAATCGGTATTTCGCAGGCACAGGTATCAAGGCTTGAGAAAGGCGCTCTTAAAAAGATTAAAGAAAATTAGGGGACAGTTTTTGTCCCCTTTTCTGTGTAGTAACCCTTTATTTTTGCATATAATATTATACCAATGTATAGGGCTGTCTCTTATACACATCTGACGCTGCCGACGAAGGCTTAGGTTTAGATCTCG
>CAMFPJ010000094.1 GCA_945971755.1 uncultured Clostridia bacterium | reverse complement strand
GGCCGTCATACACCGTTCTTCAACAACTATCGTCCTCAGTTCTATTTCAGAACAACAGACGTTACAGGCACAATTTCTCTTCCCGCAGGTACAGAGATGTGCATGCCCGGTGATAACGTAGAAATGGACGTTGAACTTATCACTCCTATCGCTATCGAAGAAGGTCTTCGTTTCGCTATCCGTGAAGGCGGTAGAACAGTTGGTTCAGGCGTTGTTACTGCTATCAACGAATAATTAAAAACTATTTTCCTCCCTCGCAGTTTTGCGGGGGAGTTTTTTTGAGGTTGACTAAACAAAAGAAATCAATTATACTATATGTGTAGGGTGGGGGCTTGCTCCCGCCGTTTTAATACACAATAAAGGAAATAGGTTATGGAACAGGCAAAAATTGACAGAATAAATTTTCTTGCAAGAAAATCGCGTTCAGAGGGACTTACCGATGCCGAAAAAGAGGAGCAAGCCCTGCTTCGCCGTGAATATATCGACAGTTTCAAAAGAAGCCTTGTTGGCCAACTTGAAAATACTTACATTGTTGACGAAAAAGGCAACAAGAAAAAGGTTGAACGAAAAAAGAAGTGAATATTAGTACTGAAAATCGAACATTTAGGGCTTTATTCCCTTACATAACTTGACTAAACTACCAAATATAGTGTATAATATTTGGTAGTTTGATTTTTTATATAAACCTGAAAGGTAAGTAAAATATGGCTAAAAAAGCAGAATATACCGAAGAAAGTATTTCTCAATTAAAAGGTGCCGACCGAGTTCGTAAAAGACCTGCGGTTATTTTCGGTTCTGACGGAATTGAGGGCTGTGAGCATGCAGTTTTTGAAATTCTTTCCAACTCAATAGATGAAGCAAGAGAAGGCTATGGTAACGAAATCGTTGTTACAAGATTTCTTGACGGCTCAATTGAAGTTCTTGACCATGGCCGCGGTATGCCTATGGACTACAATGAAAAAGAGGGCAGATACAACTGGGAACTCCTTTTCTGTGAAATGTACGCAGGCAGTAAGTATAATACAAATAACGGGGGAAGCTATGAATATTCTCTCGGTCTTAACGGCTTGGGACTTTGCGCTACGCAGTATGCTTCTGAATATATGGAGGCGGAAATTCACAAAAACGGCTTCTGTTACAAAATGAATTTTGAACACGGTAATCCTGTCGGTGACCTCAGAAAAGAGCCTTATCCAAAAAAAGATACAGGAACCCGTATCCGATGGAAGCCCGATATAAAAGTATTTACCGACATCAATATTCCTCTTGAATACTATCAGGAAACAATTAAACGTCAGTCAGTTGTTAACGAGGGCGTTAAGTTTATTCTTAAAGACCAAATCGGCGGAAGTTCATTTGAAAAATATGAATATTCTTATGAAAACGGTATTACCGATTACGTAAAAGAAATTGCAGGGGATAACGCTTTTTCTTCCGTTCAGTTTTGGCAGGCCGAAAGAAAGGGCAGAGACCGTGAGGACATGCCCGATTACAAAGTTAAAATGAATGTTTCCCTATGCTTCTCAAATAAAGTTCAGTTTAAGGAGTATTACCATAACTCAAGTTTTTTGGAGCACGGCGGCGCACCCGAAAAGGCTGTTAAAAGCGCTTTTGTGTCACAAATTGACTCATATCTTAAAGCAAACAGCAAATACCTTAAAACAGACGGTAAAATTACATTTCAAGATATTGACGATTGCCTAATACTTGTAATTTCTTCGTTTTCAACGCAAACCTCTTATGAAAACCAGACAAAGAAAGCAATTACAAATAAATTCATTCAAGAGGCAATGACAGAATTTCTCAAACACAGTCTTGAGGTTTATTTTATTGAGAACAAAATTGAAGCAGATAAAATTGCCGAACAGGTTCTTATCAATATGCGTTCCCGTGTCAGAGCGGAAAGCACAAGGCTAAATATTAAGAAAACGCTTCAGTCAAGTAACAGTATGACTGACAGAATCGAAAAATTTGTTGATTGCCGTTCAAAAGATGTAAACGAGAGAGAAATCTTTATTGTAGAGGGCGACTCTGCTCTCGGTGCCTGCAAGCAGGCAAGAGATTCGTCTTTTCAGGCCGTTATGCCCGTAAGAGGTAAAATTCTTAACTGCTTAAAGGCTGAATATCCTAAAATTTTCAAATCGGATATTATTACCGACCTTATTAAAGTCCTCGGCTGCGGCGTTGAAGTGAGTTCAAAAGCAAACAAAGACTTGTCACTTTTCAATATGGATAACCTTCGCTGGAGCAAGGTTATAATTTGTACGGATGCCGATGTTGACGGATTCCAGATCAGAACACTTATTCTTACAATGATTTATCGCCTTATGCCCACTCTTATTAAAGAGGGTAAGGTGTTTATTGCGGAATCTCCGCTTTATGAAATCACCTGTAAGGACGAAACTTGGTTTTGCTATAACGAAAAAGAAAAGGCAGACGTACTCGCAGAAATAGGCGACAAAAAATATACGGTTCAGAGGTCAAAAGGACTTGGTGAAAATGAGCCTGAAATGATGTGGCTTACCACAATGAACCCTAAAACACGCCGCCTTATTAAAGTGGAACCCGATTATAGCCCTGAAGCAGTTGCAGACAAATTTGACTTGCTTTTAGGTGATAATCTTCAGGGAAGAAAAGATTATATTGCTGAAAACGGTTATCAGTATATTGATATGACAGACTTGTCATAACAAAGATTCAGGAGAAACGAAATGGCTAAGAAAAATAAAACAGAAATCGCCCATGCCGAAGACGAGCTTAGCGTAAATGCTCACATTTCCGGTGCAGGCGAGGTTGTAAATCAAAACATTATCGACACTCTTGAAGTGAACTATATGCCGTATGCAATGAGTGTCATTATGTCCCGTGCTATTCCTGAAATTGACGGCTTTAAGCCATCACACAGGAAACTTCTTTACACTATGTATAAAATGGGGCTTCTTAACGGCGGTACAATTAAGAGTGCAAATATTGTGGGCAGAACTATGCAGTTAAACCCTCACGGTGACGCTGCAATTTACGAAACAATGATAAGACTTGCCCGCGGTAATGAGAGTCTTTTGCACCCTTATGTTGAGTCAAAGGGTAATTTCGGTAAATCATATTCAAAAAATATGCAGTATGCCGCTTCCCGTTACACAGAGGCAAAGCTTGCACCTATTGCGGCAGAATTATTCCGAGATATTGATAAAGACACGGTAGATTTTGTACCAAACTATGATAACTCTATGGAAGAGCCTACGCTTTTCCCGGTAACATTTCCGTCAGTGCTTGTTAATGCCAATATGGGTATTGCCGTTGGTATGGCTTCCAACATTTGCTCGTTTAATTTGGGCGAAATTTGCAATACTGCTATAGCCCTTATTAAAGATAATGATGCCGATATAATGGAAACTCTTAAAGCACCCGACTTTATCGGCGGCGGTCAAATTCTTTATAATGAAACTTTAATGCGTGAAATTTTCAGAACAGGCAGAGGCAGTTTTAAGGTTCGCGCAAAGTATAATTACGATAAACAGAGTAACTGTATTGACGTTTATCAGATTCCGCCGACAACTACAAGTGAGGCGATTATTGACAAAATCATTGAACTTGCAAAAACAGGCAAAGTAAAAGAAATTTCGGATATTCGTGATGAAACAGATAAAAAAGGTCTTAAAATCACAATTGACTTAAAGCGTGGCACTGACCCTGACAAGCTTATGAAAAAGCTTTTCAAGGCTACTCCGCTTGAAGATTCCTTCGGCTGTAACTTTAATGTTCTCATTGCCGGTACTCCGCAGGTTTTAGGTGTTCGTGACCTTTTACTTGAATGGATAGCATTCCGTACAGAGTGCGTTAACAGAAGGGTTTATTTTGACCTTCAAAAAGCAAAGGATAAACTCCATTTGCTTGAAGGCTTGCAGAAAATTCTTCTTGATATTGACAAAGCAATCAAAATTATCCGTTCAACAGATGAAGAGTCTGAGGTTGTGCCAAACCTTATGATTGGATTCGGAATTGATAAAATTCAGGCTGAATATGTGGCTGAAATCAAACTCCGTCATTTGAACAGGGAATATATCTTAAAACGTACTGCCGACATTGAGTCTTTACGTAAAGATATTGAAGATATGGAGGATATCCTTTCTTCAAAGGCAAGAGTTAAAAAGATTATCGTAAATGAACTTAAAGAAGTTGTAGAAAAATACGATAAACCAAGATGCACCGAAATCATCTATTCCGATGAGATTGAAGATGACGAAGAAGAACTTGAAGCAGTTCCGGACTACCCTGTACACCTTTTCTTTACAAAAGAGGGCTACTTTAAGAAGATTACTCCTCTTTCACTTCGCATGAGCGGCGAGCATAAGCTTAAAGAGGGCGACAGCATCACAATGGCGATTGAGTCAACCAACTCCGCAGAGCTGTTATTCTTTACCAATAAATGTCAGGTGTATAAATCACGCGCCGCAGAGTTTGACGACACAAAGGCAAGTGCACTTGGCGACTTTGTGGGTTCCAAGCTTTCAATGGAAGAGGGCGAAACAGCCGTTTCAATGGTCTGCCTTAAAGAGTATAAAGGTTATATGCTTTTCTTCTTCCAAAACGGAAAAGTAGCTAAAATCGATATGAATGCTTATGAAACAAAGCAGAACAGGAAAAAACTGATTAAAGCTTATTCTGACAAGAGTCCGCTCGTTTGTGCTGTTTATATTACGGAGGATAAAGAATTTGTTATCCGTTCAACTGCAGGCAGATATCTTCTTTTCAATTCAGGTGCAATTTCACCAAAGACCACAAAAGACAGTCAAGGCTTTGCAGTTATGACTCTTAAAAAGGGTCACCGAATTGACGAGGTAACGGAGTATGTTGAGGGAGTATTTTCCAAAGCATCACGTTACAGAACAAAAAATCTTCCCGCAACAGGTGCAATTTTAAGTGCTGAAGATCAGGGCGAACAACTCACGTTATGATAATCTCACGAAGCAAAACGAAATCATTTTTTCTTGTTTCGGAGAACATTGTATCATTCCCGCTTTGCACAATGCGCTTCGCGGAGAGGTTATAACAAAAAACCGACCTGTGAAAACAGGTCGGTGCAAACAGATTTTGCAAACGCTGAACTTACATTCTGTTTGCAAAAATATTATAGCCGAAAAGCTCAAATTTATACCCTATAAAAAAATATGAAGAAATTTGAAAAAACACTTGCATTTTGTGAAATGATATGATAGAATATCAAGGCGTTAAAAATGTAGGTTTGGAGGTTTGAGAAATGACACCAGTACAAATTGTTTTCGGCGTTCTTCTTGTTCTCTTAGCAGTTGTAATCATTGTTCTTGTTATGAAACAGGAAGGTAATGAGCAGGGCCTCGGTGCTATTTCCGGCGGTTCTTCCGAATCTTTCTTCGGCAAGAATAAGGGCAAAACAAATGAAGCAAGAATGAACTTTGTTACAAAGATTTTGGTTTCAGTGTTCTGCGTATTAGTTCTTGTTGCAGTAATCGTAATGCTTTTTGTAAAATAATCTAATTCCGACTGAACTTCAGTCGGTAATATGATTCACTAGCTCAGTTGGCAGAGCACTTGACTTTTAATCAAGGTGTCCGGGGTTCGAATCCCCGGTGGATCACCATAAAAGGTAACCAAAAGGTTGCCTTTTCTTTTTTGTTCTTTTTTTATAATGCAGCGGATTCGAACACGAGAGGGTTTTTGCGT
>CAMFPJ010000093.1 GCA_945971755.1 uncultured Clostridia bacterium | reverse complement strand
CTTGCTTTATTCTGTTCATAACCGTTTCGGTGATTTGTGCTTTTTCTTCGTTGTGTGCTGTTACAACTGCCACTGCAGACGGGAACAGAACGGAGCCGTCTTCATCCTTAAAATCAAGCATAACAGCGTTAAATCCGTTTTCTTTTGCTTCATTAAGTTTTTTGTCTAAACCAACACTGTCATCAAGAACGCTGTTTTCAATGTAAACTGCCTTAATCTGACCGATATTTTCGGCGGAAACAGTGCCGGAAAAATTAGGTTTAACGTCTTGCGGGATAGGCTTATTTGAAAGCTCTCTGCAAAACAAATAGAACGTCAAAATGACGGCAAAGAGCACAAAAGCACCCACCGTCAACAAAATTTTGTTGCGGAGTTCTTTTTTTCTCATTCTTTTGCTCTCACCGATAGCGTAAACCGTTCCTCTTTGCGAGGGATATTTTTTTGAGAAACCGTAATAGCCTTTAAGTCGGCGTCCGTTTTTGTTGCTCATTTTTTTATCCTTTATTTAAGTCCCATAAAAGCAAGGGATAAAAGTGCTGTGTAAATAAAAAGTGCGGGAGTACCCTTAAAATATGCAGGGATACTTGTGTTCATATCAAGACGTTTAAGCCCCTCGTTAATAAGGAGCACCGCAAGCAGAAATGCAAGTCCTGCTCCAAAGCCTGCGCCGATGCTTTGAGTAAGGGTAAACGCAGAACGATAGTTAATGTACGGCACTGCCATTATAAGCGTGTTAAAAGCCGCAATACTTATTCTGCGGATTGTTTTCGGCTGAATTTTTCCGTAAATAAGCACGACAATCATTGTTAATGCGTAAATTACGAGAACAACTCCCGAGAACGTAATAATGTGCAAAATTTCTGATGATTCGTGAAACTCGGGAATAAGCTCAAGTCCTGCGCAAACGGCAGATACGGTTACGGAGAAATAAGTCATAAAAAGAGTAAGCGGAATAAGCTTTCTCGGCTTGGCGCTCATTCGCACCGCCTCACTGACGCCGTAACCGCCGGTGAAAATAAGGTTTTGCACAAGCGAAACGTAAAGTGACGCCGCTATAAGTTCAAAAATTACTCTCATTCGTCACCCTCACTTTCGTTTTCGTCCTCAGTGTTTCTTTGGGCTTTGTAGCTTTCAAGGTCTGAAAGCATATCCGAAAAATCGTCAAGATAGGTTCTTTCTTCAGATTTCGGAATTTCATTTGTTTTTATATCCGGAGTCTTTTTCTCTGCTTGACTGTCCTTGCGTTTTGCTTTCTTATCTTTCTTTATTTTCTCTTTTTTGAGTTTTTCTTTCTTGGGTTTATCTGTTTTAGGTTTATCAGTCTCAGGCTTTAAGGTTTTTTCTTTTTCAGGTGCAGTTGTGTTTTCTGAAACGCCGATGTCCCCGCCCTCGTCGTATGGGTTAAAATCGTCACTCATAAGCTCTCTTAATGAACCGCTGAGGGACTGGCGAACCTCTGACGTGTCAAAAGCTTTATCAGGAGAAGATTTGGGATATTTTTTGTAAATGTAACTTTTAAGAAATGCCGCAGAAAAGCCGAGAATCAAAAGCCCGCCGAAGGGCATAAGCATTACGGGGAAAGTAACCGGCATGTGAACATTTATTCCGCCTACCGTGCCGTAGCCTAAAAATTCTCTTAAAAGGCCCGTAATAATTGTAACGGCACCGTAAGATACGGAAACGGATACGGCATCAAGCAAACTGTCCTTAACCGTTCTTTTAACGGCAACTCGCTCGCAATGAAGAGCCAAAAGAGAGTTAACCGCCATAAGCGGCAGGAACACACCAAGCTCCAGCGAAAGAATGGGTACAAATCTGTTGACAAGGTACATAATGGGTAAAACAATAACTGCACCAACTAAAAAGTAAATGGCAACTCGCCAAGATCTGCTTACTTTTTTAAGAAATTTTGACGCTAAAAATTCACACACAACAAGTTCAACAGTCGTAACAAGCGCTAAAAATACCGCTGATTTAAGTGTTGTTGCAATAGCTACAACAGGGCAAAGACCGATTGCTTCAAGCAGTAACGGGTTTCTGATAATCGCACTGTTTCTTATCAGGCGAAAGGTTTTCATTCTCTTATTCATTACTGCCACCTCCTAAAATAATAGAAGGAGAGGTTTCGTCTATTTCATTTTCCGTGCTGATAACCTCATGTAAGCCGTCAGCGCAAACACCTTCGGCTTGCGGCTCCTCATCCTGAGCAATAATCTCTTCATCGGAAATATCCGGGATTTCATTAAGAATTTCTTCGGGAACAATTCCCTCCGGCTCTGTTGTTTGCTCATAGGGGACAGAGTCCTCGAGTTTTTTCTTTTCATACTTTGTAAGGGGAAGTTCGTCAAAAAGACTTGCCGTTCCGTTCATGATTAGAATGCCGAAAATCAGTGAGTCCTCAAATCTGCCGAAATATCTGAACGCCATACAAACAATACCCGAAACAAATCCCCAGATAAGCGATGAAACAGTTCTTGACGGAATTACTGACGGGTAAGACATAAAAAATACTGTGGAGAACAAAAGAATACCGCCGCACATTTCCATTGTAATTGAAGAAACAGCGCCTGTGCTAACTCTCGGGAAAACGCAAGCGAAAAGTGCGGATGAAAGCAAAAACATAAGTGAGGGCAAGGCATTTTTTGGATACCTGATTAACAAAAAAAGAAGCGCACCGAATAAAATGATTATAAAGCCCGTGCCCAGCGCCGACGGCATTTGACCGGTAAGAATTTGAAGCACAACCGCTGAGTTTATTCTGACCGAAGTACCTGATGACAATAGAGACGTAAGAGATGTCCCTATTTTATCTGCCACATATTCTCCGTTTTGAATACTCGGATATAAGAACATTTTGTCACTGAAGCAAAATGTAACAAAGCAGATTGCAGCAGCAGCAGGAACAAATGGGGAGTTTTTAGCAGTGCCGAACGGCAGCATACAAACAACTACCGCAAAAATTCCGGCAAAAACAGGAATGTAGTACGGAACGGTTGAGGGCATAAGAAGCGCTATCATAAGCCCCGTAACAAGCCCGGAAAGGTCACCGTGAGGATATTCACTTTTGGTAATTGCTTCACAAAGTTTTTTGCAGGCAACGGTTACAGAAACAGAGATAGCCGCAATTACTAATGCGCGAAGGCCATAAGTATAAACTGCAGCAACAAGCAAAGCCAAAAGCATACAAAGGTAGTTCAGCATAATTTTTCTTGTTTCCGTAAATTCTTTTGGTTTTTGTATTTTACCGGAATTTGCCAAAATCAATTCTCCTTAAATTCAGTCTGTAAAAGCTTCGTTTGCTTTTTTCTTAAAGTCGTCCATAGTTTTTTTGCGGTCAGCGGCACCGAAAAGCGCACTGCCCGAAACGAACACGTTAGCACCTGATTTTGCGGCAATGCTGATTGTGTCCTTGTTTATTCCGCCGTCAACCTCAATGTCAACATCTAAGTTTCTCTTTTTTATTTCATCACGGATAAATCTGACTTTAGGCATCATATCTTCCATAAAACTCTGTCCGCCAAAGCCGGGTTCAACCGTCATTACAAGCACCATTGAAATTTTGTTAAGATACGGCAAAACTGCTTCAGCAGGGGTTTTCGGCTTAATAGCCAGAGCCGCCTGAACACCCTTTGATGTGATTGCCTCAATAGTTTCGGAAATATCTGAGTCAGACTCCGTGTGGAAACAAATAATGTCTGCTCCTGCCTTTGCAAAGTCATCAACATATTTCAAAGGCTCGCTTATCATAAGGTGAACGTCAAAGGGAACGGAAGTGTATTTTTTAATGCACTTGCAGACAGGCGCACCAAGGGTAATGTTAGGCACAAAATGACCGTCCATAACGTCAATGTGCATAAGCTCTGCTCCGCAGTTTTCCATATTTTTAAGCTCGTCCGCCATTTTGCCGTAATCGCAGGAAAGAATAGACGGAGAAATTTTAATCATACGCTCGCCTCCAAGATTTTATCGTTTTATTTTACCATACTTTTGTCTAAATTACAATATTGCATTAAAAAAGGGACGACGCGGTCGCCCCAAATAATATTTTATGTTTTTTCTTTAATGCTCTTCGGTGTTTTTATGCAAATAAGCTCTGCAAGTAAAATTTTAATAAGGTCAGGTATAATAAACGGTATTACGCAAGCGGAAAGCACCGCCATAATGCTCATACCCTTACTAACGCCAAGGGTGAAATAGAACCAAACTGTGCCAAGTGCATAGCAGGCAATAAGCGAGAGTGCGTCACAGATTATTCGTAACACTACCGACTTTTTATTGATTTTTTCAAAAATCATAACGACAATACCGCTTAAAAGAAAGCCGAGAATGTAACCGCCTGTCGGACCTAAAATGTGTCCAAAGCCTCCGCGAAAGCCCGAAAAAACAGGAAGCCCCACTGCACCTAACAACATGTAAATACCGATTGCTGCAGTGCCTTTTTTGCCGCCCAAAAACCTAAGTGCTAAAAAAATGCCGAAGGTTTGGAGAGTGAACGGAACAGGTCCGATTCCTACGGTAATCCACGAGCAAACGGCAATAATTGCCGCCATAAGAGCAATCAGTGTCATGTTCAAAATCTTTTTGCTTTTCATTTTATTCCCCTAAATATATTTTTTATTTATATCATATACGTTTTTTGAAACAGATCAGCCTGTTTTCTTCTTCAAAACCTATGTCAAGGTGAAAATGCAGAGACGTTGTATTTGTAAGTTCGCAGTCGCTTGCAAATTCACTGCATCCTTTTTCTTTTGCCCACTCTTCGCATTCTTTTACAAGGGCGCAGGCTATTCCCTGACGGCGGTACGCTTCTTCAACAAACACTCCCTCAAGGTAACCCACAGGGCTTGTATCACACCCCTCAACGTAGTCGTATCTCAAACAGCACAGTGCAGTGCCGATTAAATCTTCGCCGGTTTCACAGACGTAAACACACGAGTTTGCATTGCCCATATATTCTTCAATAATGCGAATAAGCTCCTGCGCGGAGTGCTCCGGCCAAAGCTTATTCACAAGAGGTGCAATTTTTACAGCGTCACTTCTTTCAGCTTTTCGTATCATATTTTACCTCCCGTTCTCAAAACGATTTGTGATGACATAAGCGGTGGCTTATGGTTGGAATTGTTGCTAACGGTAAACAACCTTGTTTGCAACAAGCCTTAATCGTGTTTCGGTGCTTTTGAGAGAGCGATTTTATCGGTCAAATTTTTTTCTGCAACAAGAACGGTACCGTTTTCCTGTTTTACTTCCCGTATTACCTCAAATCCGTTCTTCCTCCAAAAACGGTTTGATTGAGGGTTGTCTTTGTCTATGCCTAACCGACACATTCTGAACCCGACAGATTTAAGATAGTCTGAAAGATTTTCAATTATTCGGCTTCCGGTGTTTTTTCCCTGCATAGCGTTGTTAACCATAAAGAAACCGATAAAAACACAGTCTTCTTCGGGATAACCGTCAATTAAATCTATTAAGGCAACGAAGGTATCCCCTTCAAAAAAACCTAAATAGTATTTTTGCTCCGCAGAACACCCCGGGGGAAGAGCGTGAATATCATTTTCTATCAATTCAACAGAAACATCTTGTCCGCAGTATCGGTAATACTGTGTGTTGCTCTTACAGAAGTCGTAAATCATCGGAATGTCAGAATCGTTTAGCCGTCTCACTTTGTATTTTTCAGAAAACCGGTGAAAATCCATCTTTTTCATGTTAAATCTCCGATTAAATAATATTTGTCTTTTTTACAAAATTCTTGTAAGTTAAGCTTAAATACGGGATATCAAAACAACCGTCTC
>CAMFPJ010000092.1 GCA_945971755.1 uncultured Clostridia bacterium | reverse complement strand
GATTTATACTATCTAAAATTTCTATGACAGTTTTGTTTTAAGAACGCCTTGATTTCTCCGTTGTCTTTGTTCTCGTAATAACCGATTAAAAGCTTCTTGAATTCAGACACGTGGTTTTCGGGAATAACTAAAAGACCGCCTGCCTTTGAAATTAAATAGTGATTTGCAAAAATCACAGATGCACGCTTATTTCCGTCATTGAAAATCTGTGTTTTCATACAGTAAAGACAAAGATCAATGGCAATATTTATCGGCTCATCATTTCGGTTTGTAATTTCTAAAATATTTTCTATAACAATCGTTTCTATCGGCAAAGGCGGAATATAAGAAGTGCCGCCTATAGTTACAGGTACACCTCTTATTCTACCGCCGCTTGCAAAAAAACCTTCGTTCACAAGCTTTGCAATATGGCAAAGGATAGAATAATCACTTTTTACCTGCAAAACATCCTTGTCTAAAATAAATTCCCATGCATGTTTAAGATTTAATATTTTTTGGACATCGCTGGCGGTTACACCATTGACCTTTCCGTTTTCAATAATATCCTCGGTTTGTGGGAAAGAGGTTGCAACCCCCTCTAAAACAGCCTGCTCGTAAATGGAGAGTTTCATATTCGTTCGAGCAAAATCAAGGTTTAAAAGAACGTCCAGAGATAATTCGTTTTCCGTAAATCCTTTTTCGGCAAGCGCTTTTTCAACTTTGCGAATTTGTTTTCTTAAGTTTTTTGCCTCGGCATTGTTGCGAAGCAATAATTGATAAAGGGGATCGGAATACACACCAACATAGGTTGATGTTACACGGCTACCAACACGCTTGCGGACATATAGATATTTACCGCTTTTGTTTTCCTTTATTTCGGGTGTGCCGTCATAAGCCAATAATTTAAGTCGGGCATACAAATCGGCACGCTGCTCTAATAATTCTTGTATTTCGGGATAATTGTTCATACTAAAACTCCTTTTAGGGAACATTTTATAAATTTATTATAACAATTGTTCCCTAAAATGTCAAGAATTATTCATTGACACCTTCGATAAGTTTTGTATTGCGATACATAGTGTAGTAAATAGGTATAAAGAAATAGCGGAGTGAATTTCACTCCGCTTTATCTTTTCAAAAATATATGCTATAATTAATAAAAAATATGCTTATCCACGATTCATAGGTTGAAAAAACTGTGCTATTCGGTACAATTGTGACTGAAAGGGTGGTGCTTTTATGAGTCCGCAAGAAACAGGTGCATTCATTGCTAAGCTGCGAAAAGAATCGGATATTACGCAACAGGAATTAGCCGAGAGATTAAATGTAACTGCCAAAGCCGTTTCCCGGTGGGAAACAGGCAAAGGTTATCCCGACGTTACTATTTTGCCTGAAATTTCAAACATCTTTAACGTGTCTGTCAATGAACTACTAAACGGTGATCGTTTATCTAAAGAAGAAGCTGTTGAAGTTGTGGAAAAGACTGTTTTAACAGTATGCCATCAAGCCAAAGCAGATAAACGCCGTAATCTGCGTTTGTTGATTACTGTATGCATAATTTCGGTAATTATTTTTTGTATGCTATGTGTTTCTATCTTTTTCGGTATTGCACAATCGTTAAAAGGTGAATCATATGCCGTTCTAACTAATGATCTTTCTTATTTAACTTATTACGGAGAACGATACGTGCCATTGGATATGAATGGATATTCGTGTCGTTTAGGCGAGGAAATCGTTGACGAAATAAAATTAGATGATGGTTCAATTTTAGATAATTTGCTTTCGGAATATGCGCTACAAAGTGTACAAGGTGCGCCTGATAATGATTTGGTTTATTTGCGTTCGGAATACGACGTTGATTTTTATGTTAAAGAAACAAAAAACGATTATTATCAAGAACTATTGAATAATTTTAATCCGCAGAGTGCTTATATCATTTTTGAACAATCTAACGGATATGAAAAAGAACTTTTAATCAATGAAAATCTATTTTCACACCTTATTCTATTGTCTGATGAAAATGCTGATTCAAATCTAACCTGCGAATATCTTCCTAATCAGCAAAGAATGACTGTTATAGCTTACGATGAAAAAGGAATTATATATAAAGAATACGGCGACGTGTTTGTCGCAGACAATCAGTTCTACTGGTACGCTTACGGAGATTTAGAATTTCCCGATTCAGTTGCTTACCAACAAATCCCGTATAAAATTAGTGACAAATATGATGAAACTCTGAAATCGTTATTTTCATATTACAATTAAGATAAAGCCCAAATTTACCCGTATAAATCTCCTTGTTTTACAGATACTAACAGTACAAATTTGTAAAGCAAGGAGTTTTTATATATGAAAGCAACTGGGATTGTGAGAAGAATTGACGATTTGGGAAGGGTTGTTATCCCGAAAGAAATTCGCCGAACCATGCGTATTCGCGAAGGAGACCCTCTTGAAATTTACACAGCGGTTGACGGTGAAGTTATTTTCAAAAAATATTCACCCATAGGAGAAATGACAGACCTTGCCACCGGGTACGCAGACGTTCTGTACCGTGCTATCGGTGAGCCGGTTTTAATCTCGGACCGTGACAGAATTATTGCCGCCGCCGGAATTGCAAAACGTGAAGCAATAGAAAGACGCATTTCCCCTGCCCTTGAAATCATGATGGAAAACCGTGAAAACTATGTTAAAGGTGCTGACACAAAAGCGCTTTACCCATTGGCAGACTCCGAGGTTTCCGCCGCCGTTGCGTACACAATCTTAGGCTCCGGTGACGTTTCAGGCTCTGTAATACTCCTCGGAAGCAGGGAAAACTACACTCCCACCCTTTCGGATATTAAACTTATTGAAGTTGCGTCGCACTTTCTCGGAAAGCAAACCGAAGATTAAAAATCTAACAGCTTGTCCCATATCTTGACGGTATGGGACCGTTTTTTATCCGTTTAGTCAAAAAGTATAAGGCAAACTATTGAAATGCGTATATTTTTGGAGTATAATACAATAGTCTAAAATAAATAAAGATGAGGTGCATTATGGATACTAATTGGATGAACAATAAGACCGTAATTATCACAGGCGCTTCAGGCGGTATGGGTAAAGGCGTTGCCGAAAAGCTCATTAAAGAGCACGGCTGCACAGTTATCGGTATTGCACGTAGCGAAGAAAAGATGAAAAAGGTTGTTGAGGAACTGGGCAGTTATGCCGACAAGTTCTCTTATCAGCTTTTTGACGTTGCTGTTGAAGAAAACTGGATTGACTTTGCAAACTATCTCAAAGAGAACGACATTCACCCTGACGTTCTTATTAACAACGCAGGTATTTTGCCCAAGTTCGACAGATTCCAGAACTACACAGTTGACTACATAAAGAAGGCTATGGATATAAACTTCTATTCGGCAGTTTACTCCATTCACGCTCTTCTTCCGATTCTTCTTGAATCTCCGTCACCTGCCATTATCAACATTGACTCATCTGCTGCTCTTATGACACTTGCTGGTACTTCGGTTTATTCTGCATCAAAGGCAGCGCTCAAGTCACTTTCAGAAGCTCTTCGTGAAGAACTTCGCGGCAAATGCTATGTGGGTATTGTTTGCCCCGGCTTTACAAAAACAGACATTTTCAGAAATCAGGACTCTGCTGACGCAAAGGCTCAGAAGATGCTTAATATGGTAAGTACATCATGTGACAGAATGGTTAACATGATTATGAATGACATTAAATTTAAGCGTCCCCTTGGTGTTCACGGCTTTGATGCCGCATTTATGAACTATTTCGGCAGAATTATGCCGGTTCAGGGCGGCAGACTCTTCTCAACTGTTATGAAAGCTTCAAAACTTCCGCTCTTTGATTCTGTATTCAAAGATTAAGTCATTTTTTTGGGACGCAATTCCCATTTAGTTAAAAATTCATTTTTGGAGGTCAATTATGAAAGTATTTATGATCGGTGGTACAGGTCTTCTCGGTTGTGAAGCCGCAACTACTCTTATTAAAAGAGGCCACCAGGTAACAAGCGTTGCTCTTCCCCCTCTTCCGGAAGGCGCACCAATCCCCGAAGAAATGGAAATCATTTTCGGTGATATCAACAAGAAAACTGACGACGAAATTGCTCAGATGCTTGAGGGTTCAGACGTTTTCATTTTCGCAGCAGGCGTTGACGAACGTGTTGAATTCCCCGCACCTGTAATGGACTACTATTACAGATTCAACATTGCTCCTCTTGAGAGAATTTTCCCGCTCTGCAAAAAAGCAGGTGTTAAGAGAGCAGTTGTTCTCGGTTCTTATTTTGCATATCTTAACAAAATAAGACCTGAAATGAAGCTTACCGAAAGAAACCCGTATATGAAATCAAGAATGGACCAGGAAAAGGTTTGCGAAGATGCTTGCGATGAGAATTTCTCGGCATGTGTTCTTGAGCTTCCCTATATTTTCGGTACACAGCCCGGCAGAAAGCCCGTTTGGACAGTTCTTATTGAACAGATTGAGTTTATGGACAAATGGCCTTTCACAATGTACCCGAAGGGCGGTACAGCAATGCTTACTTGCCGTCAGGTTGGTCAGGTTATTGCAGGTGCTGCTGAAAATAAGGCAGGCAAAACAGGCTTTGAGGCTATTCCTATAGGTATGTACAATATGACATGGCCCGAATTCCTTGAAATCGTATTTGACGCAAGAGGAATGCACGGCAGAAAGGTTGTTACGGTTGCTCCCTGGATGATGAAAATCGGTATGGGCAAAGTCGTTAAGGATTACAAGAAGCGTGGAATTGATTCAGGTATGGACCCGATGCAGCTTCCCGACATCATGGACTACAACCTCTTTATCGACAAAAAATGGTGCTTGGAACTCGGCGTTGAAGAAGATGACATTAAAGAAGCTATCACAGATTCAATCAAGGTTTCTCAGGCAGCATTTGAAGGTAAGGTTAAACTCCTTGAAATGAAGGGCGAATAATTCTACATAGCCAAAAATTAGGGTGTATCGAAAGATACGCCCTTTATTTTTTATATTAACATTACAATAACAGGTCAAATTGTAAACAATCAGTTAACAATTATTTTCAAATATTGACTTTTAGTCATTTTTGATATATACTGCTGGCGAAAGAAGATGATTATGTTGACAAAGGCTGTTATTTCTTCAAAAAATCAAGTTAAATCTAAAAACAGTTTTAATTTTTATCAATACGTTTGGATATTTATTGTATCCTGCCTTTTGGGCTACGCCATTGAAACGCTGTGGTGCTTTATCAGGCACGGCTACATTGAGAGCCGTAAGTCCTTAGTCTTGGGGCATCTTTCGCTCGCATACGGAATGGGCGCTGTTCTTCTTACGCTTCTTTTAGACCGTTTTCAGCACACAAAAATATGGAAAGTTTTTTTAGTATCGTTTTTTGCAGGCACTGTCACCGAGTACATTTGCTCGCTCGGCCAGGAAATCTGCTTTGGCACTGTTGCTTGGGATTACAGCAACGTCCCATTAAATATAAACGGCAGGGTTTGCCTTTTGTATTCCTCGTTTTGGGGATTTCTCGGAATTTTTTGGGTAAAAATCGTCATTCCGGAAATGTCAAAAATTTTTGAAAAAATACACATTCCCTTCAGTAAGGTTTTGGTTTGGATATTTATTGTTTATTTTTGTTTCAACTGCTTTCTTTCGGCAACGGCTGCCGCAAGAATGAATAATCGTAACGAGGGTAAAGCAGCCAGAAACAAATATGAGGAATGGTTAGATAAAACTTATACAGATGAAAAAATGGCAAAAATATATGCCAATTCAAAGCCTGTTAACTCTTAATTTTTCTAAACGTACAAAGCAACAGGGG
>CAMFPJ010000091.1 GCA_945971755.1 uncultured Clostridia bacterium | reverse complement strand
CCTTTCTCCGTAGCTGAATTTGTTGGTGGCGTCCTCCCAAACCTCACCCAAAAGCAGTGCATCGGGCTTTGCCTTTTTTAAGATTTTGTTAAGGTCATCAAGAAATACATCGGGAAGCTCGTCTGCAACGTCAAGCCTGAAACCGCTTGCGCCCTTTTTAAGCCATTTTGCGATTATTCCGTTTTCTCCGCAAATAAATTCACGGTAAGACTCCTCTTCTTCTTTAACCTCGGGCAAAGTCTTAAAGCCCCACCAGCTTTCGTATTTATCGGGGAAAGATGAGAATTTGTACCATTTGTAATATTCGCTGCCCGTTGACTGATAAGCCCCGAGAGAAGGGTATCTGCCTTTTTTGTTAAAGTAAATACTGTCGTCACCCGTGTGTGAAAAAACGCCGTCGAGAATAATTTTTATTCCCATTTCGTCGGCGCTTTTGCAAAGGCGGCAAAAATCTTCTTCATCACCGAGCAATGGGTCGATTTTACTGTAATCAGCAGTGTTGTAACGGTGGTTTGAATGAGCCTCAAAAATAGGGTTAAGGTAAATGCAGTTTACGCCTAAATCTTTAAGATACGGAAGTTTTTCCTCAATTCCCAAAAGGTCGCCTCCGAAATAGTCATTGTTTAAGACCTCGCCATTTCTGTCCGGTCTGAAATAGGGTTCCCCGCCCCAGTCAGAGCGCAAAATTCTGCCCTCGGGAATGTTTTTATGATATTTTCCCGAGTTGTAAAATCTGTCAGGGAAAATTTGGTAGATAATTCCGCCCTTCAGCCATTCGGGAGTGTCAAATTTCTTTGAAACGGTTAATTGCCACTGTGTAAGGTAATCACTTTCGCCGCAAAATGCGCCTATTCCGTCACCCGAGCTCAGCACCGAGCTTCTTCCGAAAGCACCCATATAGTCAAAATGGTAAAAATACAGCCCCTCGGAGTTAAACGGCACGGTTACCGTATAGCTTTCTGCATCGTCACCGCACATTTTTTCCCACTCCATTTTATATTCGCAAAGGTCTTCACCGTCTTTTTGAACCATAAAATAGGCGGCGCTGATGTTAAAATAGCGCGGCATAAGCAGGCGAAAAGTAATCTCCTCACCCGAGTTTATGCTGCCGAATTTACTTTTGAAAAAGGTTTCCCTTGACTTAAACGGAATAAAACTCATTTTGCACTCCTAAAAAACTCGTATATATAAAAACGGGACGATTTGGGCATCGTCCCCTGCAAATCTTTATTGGTTTTGCTGTGCGGCACTTGCGTCAAGCATATTTGCCATAAAGCCTTTTTTCTCTTTTTTCGGCTTGTATTTCGGAGGATTTTTAAGCTTCTCACGAAGTCTTTTGCCCGCACGGCTTGCTAAAATCTCGTTAACTGCCTCAAGTGTTTCGTAGAAATCGTCATCGTCAATATACTCTCTGCAAACTGCGAGCATATCTTTGTCGTTCATCATTTCGCCGAGAATTGTAACACAGATTAAATCTTGAGTTTCGCTTGAGCCGTTTTGGTACATTTCGGTGAGAATTTTGAAAAGCTTTTTACGGGTTTGTGCGTCACCGCTTTTAACGGTTGCCAAAATCTTTTCGTTAGCGTGCTCCACAAAAAACTCTTCGCTTAAAAACGGGCCGTACTTGTCGCTGTTTGCCTTGTATTCTTCTTTAAGCTCAGGGTAAACAAGCACGATTTTTGCGGCTAATGTGTTGCCGTCGTAAGACATACCTGCTCTTACATCGGCACGGGAAACGGTTTTCTTTGCGCTTTCACGTTTAACGGGTGATTTTGTGCCGTAGTTTTCGCTGACAGTGTCAATAATTTCATTGCAAAGAGATTTAATGCTTTTTTCGTCAGTTTCGCTAAGCTCCATAAGGTTGGTTGAAGTTTTTGTAAAATTGCCGTCACCGTTGCTTACAAGAATATCTAAAACATTGTCATACGAATCTAAACGAATTGTAACGTCGTTCCTTGTGAAATCGGCAATAACGTTGACACCCTCTTCACGTATTCCGCCAAAATTGAAGCCGAGAGCCTCAAAACTGTCGTTACAGCCCTTGTGAATTGCCTTCATAGCGTCAAGTCTTTCAAACATAATTTATACCTCATTTAACATTTAGTTTGTGTAACAGATTTATATTGTACCATATATTTTCCTGTTTGTCATTAAATTTTTTTGCGGTTTCAAGTTGAAACATTTATCACAATATGATAAAATACAGTTTAGATGTTTTTTCGGGAGTGATCTTAATGAAAAATGCACTTGTTTTATTCGGCGGCGTTTCCAGCGAGCATGATATTTCCCTTCTTTCCGCAACGTCGGTTTTAAGAAATATTCCAAGAGATAAATATAACGTATATATGATGGGCATTACCAAAGACGGTAAGTCATATTTGTATTCGGGCGATTATGAAAACCTTAAGGAAGACGGCTGGCTTGCTGACGGAAAACTCCTTAAAAAAGCGGTTATTTCCTCTTCCCGTGCTGACCACGGAATTATTGTTTTTGATGAAAACAAAACAGAGAATATTTATATTGACGTTTGCTTCCCCGTAATGCACGGCAAAAACGGTGAGGACGGCACAATGCAAGGCCTTTTGGCAGTTGCGGGTATTCCGTTTGTGGGTCCAAACACAATGGCTTCGGCTGTTTGTATGGATAAGGCAATGACAAACTCCATTTGTGATGTAAACGGTATTGCCCAGGCGAAATGGCTTTACACCACTAAATATGACTTCGAGAAAAACGGCAAGGCATTTGCGGAAAAATGTGCCGAATATCTTGGCTTCCCCTGTTTTGTAAAGCCTGCCAATGCAGGCTCGTCGGTGGGGGTCAGGAAATCTGTTAACAAAGAAAGCTTGTATAAAGATTTGGAATATGCTCTCGGGTTTGACTCCCGCGTAGTAGTTGAAGAGGGCATTGTGGGTGCAGAGGTTGAGTGTGCCGTAATGGGTAACGACGAACCTTTTGCAGGCGCAGTAGGTGAGATTGTGCCCTGTAATGATTTTTATGATTTTGAAGCAAAATACATTGACGGTTCAACAGCCCTTTATATCCCTGCACGAATTTCAAAGGAAAAGCAGGAAGAGATTAAAGCTCTTGCAATCAAGGCATATAAGGCTTGGGGCTGCACAGGGCTTACACGGGTTGATTTTTTTGTAAGAGAGAGTGACGGAAAAGTGCTTCTTAACGAGCCGAACACAATTCCGGGCTTTACTAACATAAGTATGTACCCAATGCTGATGAAAGAGGCGGGTATTGAATACCCCGACCTTATCGATAAGCTTTTATTACTTGCAACAGAGAAAGGTACAGACTGATGAATGAGAAAAAACAGGTAAATTTAAGCCTTACCTTTGAGAGGGAGAGTGAGGACGGCAAGGAAACCGACTCATTTTCCTGTGTCGGCGAAATTGAAAAAGTCGGCACAAAAACACATATCCATTATTCGAGAAAAGACGGTGAAATGAACGAGGACGTTGTAATTACCGTTCATGAGGACTCAAGAGTTGAGATTGACCGTACGGGTGGGGGCTACAAAAGCAGACTTTTCATCAGAAACGGAAAAGCTGTCCCCGCCAATTACCTTACGCCTTACGGTGTAATGGACCTTAGCACAAAGGGCAATTTTGTAACCTACCTTTATGACGGTAAAATAGGCTTGCTTAAGCTTTCTTACGACCTGCTTTTCTCGGGCAAGTATTATTCAACAAATAACGTGATTGTAAAATCAGAGGAGAATTAAAATGTCAAAAATCGTTAAAAATGCAACCGATTCGCTCAGGTCTTTAATTTTGGAGGCGCTTGGACGTGCAGTGAGTAACGGAGCTTTACCCGCTGAGCCTATTCCGGCATTTAATGTTGAAATTCCCGCAAACCGTGACAACGGCGATTACTCAACAAACGTTGCTTTTCTTTGTGCAAAGGCATTTCGCTGCGCACCCCGTAAAATTGCCGATGCAGTAGCCGAAAATATTGACTTAACCGGTTCTTATTTCACAAAATGTGAGGTTGCAGGCGCAGGGTTTATCAACTTTTTCCTTTCTCCCGAGTTTTACGCAGATGTTTTAATTGACGTTAACTGCAAAGGTGCTGATTACGGCAGAAGTGACTTTGGAAAAGGTCAAAAATATAATGTTGAATTTGTTTCCGCTAACCCAACGGGACCTATGCACATGGGCAACGCCCGCGGAGGCGCCCTCGGCGACTGCCTTGCCGCCGTTCTCGATTTTGCGGGATACGAGGTTGAGCGTGAATTCTATGTTAATGACGCAGGCAACCAGATTGAAAAATTCGCACTTTCACTTGATATTCGCTATCAGCAGCTTATAAACGGTGAAGATTCTATTGAACTCCCTGAAGACAGTTACCACGGTGAAGATATTAAAGAAAGAGCACAACAGTTCCGTGAAAAGTATGGTGACGGGTATATAAACAAAACAACTGAAGAGAGAAGAAAAGCACTCGTTGACTTTGCCCTTCCGCTTAATATTCAAAAAATGCGTGACAATATGGCAAAATACCGTATAAATTATGACACATGGTTTATGGAGAGCACGCTTCACAACAGCGGCGACGTTAAAGAGTGCATTGACTACCTTAAAAATAAAGGCTTAACTTATGAAAAAGACGGCGCACTTTGGTATAAGAATATTGAAGTGCAGACCGAAATGCTTAAAGAGCAGGGTAAAAAGCAGGAGGATATTGACAAACTCGAACTTAAAGACGATGTTCTTATCCGCCAAAACGGCAACCCAACTTACTTTGCGGCAGATATTGCTTACCACAGGAATAAATTGGTTACAAGAGGCTTCCAAAAGGCCATTGACGTTTGGGGCGCTGACCACCACGGCCACGTTGCCCGTATGAAAGGCGTTTTAAGGGCACTTGACCTTGACGAAAACCGCCTTGATGTTATTTTAATGCAGCTTGTAAACCTTGTTAAAGACGGAAAACCCGTTAAAATGAGTAAACGTACAGGCAAGGCAATTACACTTACAGATTTGCTTGACGAAATTCCCGTTGACGCAGTCAGATTCCTTTTCAATATGCGTGAGCCCGGCTCAACAATGGATTTTGACTTGGACCTTGCCGTTGAGCAAAGCAGCCAGAACCCTGTTTATTATTGCCAGTATGCTAACGCGCGTATTCACAGCATAATCAAAAAAATTGAGGCAGACGGCACAGTAATTCGTGATTGCGGAAAAGCAGAACTTATGAAACTGACCGCACCCGAAGAGATTGAGCTTATTCGCCATTTGGCTTCGTTTACAGACGAAATTCAGAATGCTGCGAAGAATTACGACCCTGCAAAAATCACACGCTATTGCATTGATTTGGCAACTCTTTTCCATAAGTTTTATAACGCTTGCCGAGTTGCTTGCGAGGATGAAAGCCTTATGCAGGCTCGTATTTACCTTTGCAAGTGCGTAATGACGGTTATTACAAATGTGCTTACAATGTTCAGCATTTCCACTCCGGAATCAATGTGACGGGTGAAAAAAGAATTAAGTTAAAAATCAGGGGGCGGTAAACACCGTCCCCTGAAAATTTTGATTTCGGTTAGTGTGCAGGCGACATGACAGCCCGAAAATGATTTTTTATTAGAGTATCGGAAAGCAATAACAGCCTGCAATATAATCTTTGCACGGTAAGCATTTTCAAATTTTTCAAAAAACTTGTAAAAAACACTTGACAGTGTGAGCACGTTTTGATATAATTCTTTTTGCCGTTAAGGAACGGCACTTTTGCGAGAGTGGCGGAATCGGCAGACGCGCACGTTTGAGGGGCGTGTGGTAATCCCGTACGGGTTCAAGTCCCGTCTCTCGCACCAAAAAT
>CAMFPJ010000090.1 GCA_945971755.1 uncultured Clostridia bacterium | reverse complement strand
TTGACGGTATTTTATCAGATTATGACGCACCCGAAGACGCGGTTGTCAGCTTTGTTGAGGACATTGGCTACGTTCAGGGGCTTTACCCTGATGATGAAGATACGGTTTGGGACGCACAAAGGCTTTCCGAAAAACTTGCCACAAAGAAGAGCGAAGCGCGCTACTACACTGTGCAGACAGGCGACACGGTTTCACAAATTGCACAGAAAAACGGAGTTTCAACGTCTGAAATATTTGCGCTTAACCCCTCTTTGAAAGAAAGCATTTACGTTGGGCAGAGAATCTTGCTTGAAGGTGACGTAAACTTTGTTCAGGTTCAGGTTACAAAGACTGAAACTCACACAGAAACAATACCCTATTCAACAATCAAGGTAAATACCGATACGCTTTATGTAGGCGATAAAAAGACAGTCGTCAAAGGCCAGAACGGTCAGGAACTGGTTACGGAGTTAGTAACCTACATTGACGGCGTTCGCGTATCGTCAAAAGAAGTGTCAAGGGTAACCACAAAACCGGTTGTTGACGAAAAAATTCAAGTCGGAACAAAGCGCAACACATATTACGGAAGCGGCGGCGGATATTATAACTACACTTACTCCGGTGCAAAGCTTTGTTGGCCGGGAGTCGGCTGTACCGTTGTTTCTTCACGCTACGGCAAACGAAGCTTGAACGGTTGGCACGGAGGTATTGACCTTTGCAGACCGGGAGGCACGATGGGTGCTCCTGTTGTTGCGGCAGAGTCAGGCAGAGTTGTTGCGGCAGGATACGAGAGTATGGGCGGTTATTACGTTAGAATAGACCACGGTAACGGTCTCTCAACTCTTTACGCTCACATGAAATCAGGCTCAGTTTGTGTTCGCTCGGGTCAGTACGTACAAAGAGGACAGCAAATCGGTCAGGCAGGTGCAACGGGATATGTTACAGGCGCTCATCTTCACTTTGAGGTCAGAGTAAACGGTACAAAGGTTAACCCTGCACCGTATTTAGGAATCAGATAAAATGGGAAAATATATTATTGCAGGACTTAAAACAGAATATGAACCGAGATTTCCGCTGCTCATTGAGAGAAGCCGCGAATACGAGGCAGATTTTCCCGATTCGGAAATCGAAATCAAAATTAACATAACCGATGAATTTTTGGACAGGCAGTTGGAGATTTACCCTAATTTAACAAGGGAAGAACACGAATATATGTGGGTAGGCGAGGGCTTTTATAACGAGGTTTTACGCCACGGTGGAATTGTTCTGCACTCATCCTGTGTTGAGAAAGACGGTTTTGCATATCTTTTTTCCGCAAAGAGCGGAACGGGCAAATCGACTCACACTCATTTGTGGTTAAGGGAGCTTGAAAACACAAGAATAATAAATGATGATAAGCCGTTACTCATTAAAAAAGAAGGGAAATATTGCGCTTGCGGTACTCCGTTTTCGGGTAAGACAGATGAAAATGTGAACGACTGCGTTCCTGTTCGTGCTATTGTGTTTCTTCACAGAAGCAAAGAAAATGAGATAAAAAGGTTAAATCCGGCTTTGGCGGTTCCCTTGTTTCTGGCTCAGACGGTAAACCCAAGGAACAGGATATATGCTGAAAATATGCTTGAGCGAACAGATGAAATATTAACGGAAATTCCGGTTTTTTCACTGGGTTGTAACAAAAATGAGGGTACGGGAAAATTTTCATACAATGAAATTGAAAGGATACTGCAAAATGAAGATTAAAGACGGTTACATTCTAAAAAAGGTTGCAGGAGAAAACATTGTTGTTGCAACGGGAGACGCAAGACTTTCGTTTAACGGAATAATTACATTTAACGAGGTGGGAGCAGAGGTTTTTGCTCTTCTTGACGGCACCCGCACAGAAGAACAGATAGCCGACGAGCTTCTTAAAATGTATAACGCGCCAAAGGAAGTAATTTTGGCTGACGTTAAAAAACTCATTGAAAAAATGAGGGCACAAGGGCTGTTAGAGGACTGATTTTATGAAAGATTTTGCTGCGGTAAAGTGGATAAGAAAAAGCTGCGGTAACCGTGACGCAGAGGGTGTGGCACTTGTTTTGCTTAACGCCCTTATCGGTGTGTGCACAACAGCTTTTGCGGTAATTTCAAAGCTTGTAATTGACAGTGCTCAAAATGAAGATATTGACGCGCTTAAACACAATGTGCTGATTTTACTTGCGGCAATTCTTATACAAATTACAGCACGTATTGCATCATCTCTGCTTGAAACGGTCAGTCAGGGGAAAAGCGAAATCTATCTTAAAACAAAGGTTTTTTCAAAAATCCTTAACGGAAATTTTGCAAAGATAAATGAATACCACTCAGGCGAGCTTATGACAAGGCTTACGGCTGATGTTTCGGTGGTCAGTGAAAATGCGGTACATATTGTTCCGACGGCGGTGCTCAACATTGTCAGAGCTCTTTCTGCGGCAATAGCTCTTTTGAGTATGGACAGACGCTTTGCGCTCGTGTTTATTGCTTGCGGAATTGCACTTTCGTTAGCAACTCTTATTTTAAGAGGACCTATAAAAAAGCTTCACAAAAATGTTCAGGAAAAAGACGGAATGCTTCGTTCGTTCATGCAGGAGTCAATCGAAAATCTTTTTGCGGTCAAAGTATTTCGAATTGAACATAAAATGATTGACCGTTCAAAGAAAAATCAGCAAGCACTTTTCAAAGCGAAGGTACAAAGAAAGAGTATTTCGATTGTCTCTCAAATTGCGTTTTCATGTGCCTTTGCAGCAGGCTTTTTAGCGGCGGTTGCATACGGAGCTAACGGGGTAATTAAAGGAACCATGACCTTTGGTACGGTAATGTCGATAGTCTTGCTTGTGAATCAGCTTCAGACTCCGATTTCCGGAATTACCGGTATAATTCCGTGTTTCTTCTCGATGGTAGCATCGGCATCACGGCTTATGGAAATTTGCGAACAGCCGGAGGAACCGGAAGAAATCGAGAATATTTCTTATGAAGATTTTTTAGGGGTTAAAGCAAGAGGTCTTTCGTTCAGTTATGACGGAGAACCTGTAATTACAAATACAGATTTCGATATAAATAAAGGAGATTTTGTTTGCGTCAGCGGCCGTTCGGGCGCAGGTAAAACAACACTGTTTAAGCTTTTTACAGGACTTTACACGCCTACGACGGGCGAGCTTTCAGTTAGCACGGAAAAAGGGCAAAAAAATGCCAACGTGCTAAGAGATTTAATTACGTTTGTCCCGCAGGACAATATGCTTTTCAGCGGCAGTGTGCGTGAAAACATTACGCTTCTTAACCGTGATGCTTCCGACCGAGAAATAAATGATGCACTTGCCTTTTCCTGTGCCGATGAATTTGTTTCGTCGCTTCCGCAGGGGCTTGAAACAATTTTGGGAGAAGACGGAAGCGGAGTTTCTCAAGGCCAGGCACAGCGGCTTGCAATTGCAAGAGCAATTCTCAGCGGGAAGAAAATTCTTTTAATGGACGAAGCTACTGCTTCACTGGATGCCGTAACGGAAGAAAGGTTTATTAACAACCTTAAAAATACGCACGGAATTACAGTTGTTTTCATTACTCACCGTGAAAAAGTTCTTGACTCTGCGGACAAGATTATTGAACTTTGAACTGTCGGCAATATAAGTTCGGAGAACCCGAAAAAGCAAATAAATATGTTAAAACGGTTGCAAAACAAATAGATGTTTGATATAATAACGATATATGTGACTTTTGAGATAGGAGCATTTTGAATATGGATTATAATTCAAGAAATTCTTCCAACGAAGAAAACGGAATCGGTCTTGACCAGATAATGCAATATGCAACCCGTATTATTCAGAAATGGTGGTTAATTGCTATTTCTGCGGTGCTGTGTGCCGCAATCGGATTTGTTATTGCAAAGGTGACTTATGTACCAATGTACACAAGCACAATTCGTTTTGCAGTTGACAACAAGGGCGAAAATACTGTTACGGGTGCACAGAGCTCCTCTGACATTAACGCAGGTATTTCTCTTGCAAAGAATTACATAACAATTATGACGGAAAGTGATTCTTTAATGCAAGATGTTGCAGACGGCAGCGGATACGAAATTACAGGTAAAGAAGTTAAAGATATGGTTCGCGGTTCTCTTGTTGAAGAAACGTCAATTATCGCCATAAAAATTACTTCTTCTGACCCTGAGGTAACATACGCAGTTGCAACAAGTTATGTAAACAATTACAGTAAAACTACCGAAAAAGCATATCAGTCAACAAGGGCAACCGCCTTTGACACACCGCAATTGCCCAAAAAGCCCAATGCGGATAACAGCAAGATTATGTATTCTGCTCTGGGATTTATTGTGGGCGCAGGTGCTGTAATTTTAGCGATTTGCATGAGCATTCTTATTAAAGATACTCTTAAGTCTTCAGATGATATCGTGAACAAGCTTAACAGCAAACTGCTCGGTCAGGTTGTTCATATTAAAAAGCCGGACAAGTCGGTTAAGAATCTTCTTATCTCAGACAGAAAAACGGGCTTTATGTTTATTGAGTCATTTAAGCTTATCCGTACTAAGATTGAGAACGTGGCAAAACGTCAAGGCCATAAGGTGTTCATTTTCACAAGTGCTTATGAAAACGAAGGTAAAACTACGGTTGCTACTAACACGGCATTGGCTCTTGCAAAGAACGGCAAATCAGTTCTTCTTGTTGACGGTGACCTTCGTAAACCTGCTGTTTACAAGACCCTCGGTGTTTCAGCTACTAATGAATTGGGCCTTACGGGAGTTGTTAACGGTGAGAAGAGTTTAAGTGAATCAATTAAATATTTTGAAAAGTTCAATCTCTTCCTTCTCATTACAAGTCAGGCGGTTGCAGATTCTGCAGAGCTTCTTTCTTCTGACAGCATGGCTGAGATTATTGAGGCTGTTAAGAACGAATTTGACTACGTTATAATCGATACACCTCCCGGAGGTGTTGTTGCGGATGCAACAATTATTGCACAGTATTCTGACGCTTGCGTAATGGTTGTTCGCTGTGACCATGCTCCGTCAAGAAGAGTTAAGAAAACAATGGATGATATTACAGGCACAGGTACTGAGATTGTCGGTTGTATTTTCAATGACGCTGAGCCTAATGCTGCAACAGGTCTTTCAAAGAAGAGCAAACACCGCGGACGCTCTTACGGATACGGTTATGGTTATGGTTACGGTTACGGCTACGGTCCCAATGATGAAAAACACAGCAGCCGTAAAAGTCACAGTCAGTCCCAAGAAGTTGACAACGAAGAATAAAGCATTTACTTAAGAAAGATGAATTTACCCCCTGCATACTGAAGTATGTTGGGGGATTTTTTCTAAATGGTATGTAAAAGAGTATATTTTACTGCTTTTTTGCATTTAATTAAGCGATGTTTTTTGAGATTATTGCATTTTTAAGATATGATGCAACCAAAACATAAAAAACAAATAAAAAATGTTAAAAAATTAAGAAAAAATTAGAAAAATATGTGTTTTATAAAAAAAACGGCAAAAATCGAATTAAATCGTCACAAAACTATATTTGAAGTTCACGAGAACCTGTGATATAATCAAGGTACAGTAAGAAAAGGAGATGTTCACCATGGTAAAGAATATGCCCGGTACGGCGTTAAAATTCTACGAGGAATCGGCAGAAAACTGTTATTCGATAATTGCGCCTTTATTTGCAGTTACAAAGGGTTTAACTCTTTCGCAGGTTTGCGACCTTACGGGACTTGAAGCCTCAACAATTCAAAATTGGGTAAAACGAGGTTGGGTAAAAAGCCCTGAGAATAAAAAATACGGCGAAGAGCAGGTAATAAGAATTATTCTTATCAATACAATGCGTGCCGCAATGGAACTTCAGCAAATTACATATTTGCTTGAGTACAT
>CAMFPJ010000089.1 GCA_945971755.1 uncultured Clostridia bacterium | reverse complement strand
GCAGTTACTACTCACTGGTTTGACGAAGAAGAAGCATCAAGTACAAATGTATCTACTTGGGACGGCACAATCTAATTTTGGCTCTTTTTCCGTTATGCTTCGTTCTGCCAACTCGCAATATCCACATATTGCTTCGTTGACACGCCTCGCCTAACAAAAAAATAGCTCAAAATTATAGAGGTTTTGCAAGCCTTGTCTTACGAAATCTTTTCTCGAAATTCACAAAAGGTTTTATAAAAATGTAGGGGACGATGCCCACATCGTCCCGAAAATATTAAATATTGGAGGTAATACTATGGTAAAAGTAGGTATTATTGGTGCAGGTCGTATCGGTAAGGTGCACCTCGAGTCAATTTCATACCATGTAAAAAATGCTACTGTTGTAGCAATGGCAGACCCGTTTATGAATGATGAGACAGAAAGTTTCATTAAAGAATTCGGCGTTGAAAAGATTTATAAAGATTACAAAGAAATCATCAACGACCCTGAGATTGACGCTGTTCTTGTTTGCTCATCAACAGATACACACGCTCCCATTTCAATAGAAGCTATTGAGGCAGGCAAACACGTTTTCTGCGAAAAGCCCCTTGCAAACACAACAGACAAAATTAAGGAAATCGCAGAAGCTCTTAAAGCACACCCTGAAGTAAAATTCCAGGTTGGTTTTAACCGCCGTTTTGATCACAACTTTGCCGCAATCCGCAAGGCTTACGATGAGGGTAAAATCGGTGATGCACAGATTCTTAAAATCACATCCCGTGACCCGCAGGCTCCTCCCGTGGGCTACTGTGCAGCAAGCATTTTCCTTGATATGACAATTCATGATTTCGATATGGCTTGCTTCCTTACAAACAGCGATGTTGAAGAGCTTTATGTTTACGCTGATGCTCTCATTAACCCCGGAATTCGTGAATACGGCGATTTCGACACCGCAATTATTTCAATGAAGATGGCAAACGGTGCTCTTGCAGTTATCGATAACTCTCGTCAGGCTATGTATGGCTATGACCAGAGAGCAGAGCTCTTCGGCTCAAAGGGTATGGTTGCAACATCAAATGATACACTTTCATCAGCTGTTCTTTCAACAGTTGACGGTGTAACAGGCGAGAAACCACTCTATTTCTTCCTTGAAAGATATATGGAAAGCTTCTCACAGGAAGTTAGAGAATTCTGTGATGCTATTATCAACAATACTGAAACTCCGGTTGGTATTCACGCAGGTATGCAGTCGGTTAAAATTGCTCTTGCCGCCGAGAAATCAGCAAATGAGGGCAGACCCGTTAAACTTTCAGAAATCGACTGATTTAAGCAATAATAATCCCCACTTGAAAACTTCAAGTGGGGACTTTTTTGTTTGTTAATTTTATTATCCGTTAACCTGAACATCAAGTGCAATTGCATCAAATGCGTCAATTACACCGTCACCGTTCATATCAGCTGCCGCGAACTGTGCTTTATTCTGATAACTTGCGGTCTGGTGCATTGCAATACTGCGAACTGCATTGCAGTCAGTAGCGTTAACTGCATTGTCTTTGTTAACATCACCATAGCGTACAACTGTGTAAGTTCTTAAAACAGGGCTTGTAATATTAACTGTACCACCAGTTGTTGTACCAGAAATAGTTACTTCATTATCTAAAGGTGCACAAGAAGTATAATCGCTAGTATAAATATACTTGTCATCTTGCCAAGTGCGAATGTAGGTTTTCATTAACTGTTCTTTAAGAATAGCATCCTTAGTAATAAACATAAAGCCTTTTGAATTATCAAAAGATGCAACAGAATTGAAGAAAGGCAACACACCAGTATATGATTTAGTAGCAATGGTAGGATAAGTCAATGCATATTGTGCATTTTGAAAGTGCGTACCGGAATTTATATGGTCGCCACCAGTTTCTGCATTATTTGTGCCATCGCCAAATTTTCTTCTATATAAATTTTCAGAAGTTAATGACTCACTACCAACAAGGAAGTAATCATAATAAATGTTACTACCCTGATCATCCCATGTTGCGTCAAGACCGTACCATTTTCCGTCTTCCATTTGGATATAGTTCCATTGGTGAGCGCCGCCGTTACCTGTTCCTACAACATTGATACAAGGTATATTCTCTCTGTCACAAACTAATTTCATTGCTTCAGCATAACCCTCACAAACGGCAACACCATTTAAGAACACGCCTGTTGGCTGGTGGGACATTGGACCACCATTATAGGTTGTCATATTGCAGATTTGGTCGTGAATTGATTTTACTTTTTCGTATCTATTGTTGCCCTCAACCTCAAAATTGTCAACAGCAGCTAAAAGCCTATTGTAACAATCTTTAACAACGTCCCAGTCAGCGTAACTGCCTGTATCCAGATCGAGAGTAACAGTAAGAACATAGTTGCCGCCGGATACATAACTTTTGGTACCGTAACCGCCAATCCAGAAAAACTCAGGGTAATCATCAATTACCGCGGTAAGTGCCGCTTGAATAGCTAAACCGTAATCTGCAGAAGTCGGAATAACAATATTAATTTCACCCTTTGTGTTAAGACCTGCCTTTTGCTCAACGATTGTGTTATAGACTGCTTTTGCATCTGTTGAAAGGGCATCGTAAAAAAGCCAGGTGCCGTTGGGATTGGAATAAAACTGAATTTGTTCATTCGTTTTATCAATGAATACAGTCTTATCATCAGGGTAACTTAAAGCTTCTACAAAAATTGGTTCAATGGGAGTTTTTATTTCAACTGCAGATGCTAAAAGTGCCAAATTTGAGATAAGTAGTAATACACACAAAAAAACACAAACGATTCTTTTCATAGTTTTCACTCCAATATGTGTGATATTATTTCTGCTCAAGGAAAGACGAAAGCTCGTCCATAAATGCGTTAACATCCTTAAAGTGCTTGTAAACAGAGGCAAAACGAACGTAAGCAACTTCGTCAATTTCTTTAAGTTTTTCCATAACAAGTTCACCGATTCTTACGCTTGAAACTTCACGGTCAAGGGAGTTTTGAAGAGAAACTTCGATCTCGTTAACCGCGTTTTCGATTGTATCCATTGAAACGTGACGTTTTTCGCAAGCACGAACCATACCGCGAATAAGCTTGTCACGGTCAAATGCCTCTCTTGACTTGTCTTTTTTAACAACAAGAATAGGAACGCTTTCAATTATTTCATAGGTTGTAAATCTTTTGGCACAGTTAATACATTCTCTGCGTCGGCGTATTCTTTCGCCCTCATCTGTGGGGCGGGAATCAATGACTTTGCTTTCTTCGTATCCGCAAAACGGACATTTCATAAAAATCACATCCAATTATTTGATTGTAACATTTTACCACAATATATAGCGTTTTGTAAAGTTTTTATAGTAATTCTTTTAGATTTTTGACCACGGAAAGCACACCTTATGAATAAATTGTGAATTTTGAACATAAATATTGACTATTGGTCATTTTGTGGTATAATTCATATTATAAAATTTTCAAAAGAGGTGATTGGGTGGACAAGGTTGCAAAGAAAAAAAACGAAAAGTACAACCGATTGATTGACTCAGCCTTTGAACTTTTTGAAAAACGCGGTACACATTTAGTTTCCATAGACGAAATTGTAAAAAGCGCCGGAGTTGCCAAGGGTACGTTTTATCTCTATTTTCACGATAAGCACGATTTAATTTCCAAACTTATTCTTGATAAGGCCACTAAGTTTATGGGTACGGTATCTTTCCGACGAAGAAAAATTGCATCCTATGACGAATTTGAAGAATATTTGAAGTCATACCTTAATTATCTTTGTGAATTTCTCGAAACAAACAAAACGCTGACACTTCTTATTGACAAAAACGTAAATGTTTGCGTAAATGCGTTGGTAGAAACGACAGAAGGTCCTCTTTATGACCTTTATGATGAGATAAGGTCATATTTAATAGAAAGCGGATTCAGTGAAGAAATGGTAACGGTAAAGCTTTACCTTTATATAGAAATGGTGATTTCATCTTGTTGCAATGCAATTTTACGTGAGCATCCGTATAGTCTCAGTAAGGTAAAACTTCATCTGTTTGAAATGGTTACTCACTGCATTCGCGGAGCAAAATTAACTGAGAGGTTAGATTATGATTAAAAAATTAGCATTATGGGAAACGAAGCATCCCAAAACAGTTGTGCTTATAGCACTTCTTCTTGTTATTCCGTCTTTATTTGGATTCATTTTTACAAAGGTAAATTATGATATTATGTCATATCTTCCGGATAATCTTGAATCTGTTAAAGGCGAGCAAATGCTTGATGAAACTTTCGGTCTTGCGGGAATGTCTATGGTGGTCGTTGAAGATATGCCTGCCAGATACACGCAGGAACTTAAATCTGAAATAGAAAAAATAGACGGCGTTAAAACTGTTTTGTGGATTGATGATGCTTTAGATATTTCCGTCCCCGTTGACATTTTACCCGATGTTATCAAAGACATTTTGTACAGTAAAGATGAAACCGCTACAATGATGCTGGTGCAGTATAGTGAACCCGGTTCATCTGAAAAAACGCTTGATGCAATTACAAGCATTAAAAAGTTAACGAATGAAAAGGTGCTTATCAGCGGTTTATCCGCTATTACGGAAGATATTCGTGCAATGTGCTTAAAGCAAGCTCCGCTTTATGTTGCATTTGCAGTAGCCCTTGCATTTATTGCAATGCTTTTAATGACAGATTCTTGGTGCCTACCGGTTGTTGTAATGTTTACGCTTGGACTTGCAATAATTTACAATATGGGCTCCAATATATTTATGGGGCAAATCTCATTTGTAACACAGACCTTGGCAGCTATTTTGCAGTTGGGCGTTACTATGGATTATTCAATCTTTCTTGTGGACAGATATTATGATGAAAAGTTAGTATACAGTGATAACAAAGAGGCAATGACAAGTGCGATTGTCAAGTCGATAGCGGCGCTTACAGGCAGTTCTCTTACTACCGTGTTCGGATTTGCGGCGCTTATGTTTATGCAGTTTACAATGGGCTTTGACATCGGCTTTGTTATGGTTAAGGGCGTTGTGTGGGGCATTGTAGCCGTTATTACGATTTTACCTGCAATTGTTCTTCTCACAGAGAAATATATTGATAAATTCAAACACCGCTCACTTATGCCGGACTTCTCAAAACTTAACGAATGGGTATTTAAGCATAAAAAAGTTTTCGCAATAATTTTTGTGATTTTGCTTATTCCGGCTTATTTGGTACAAAGCAAAGCGGAGCTTTATTACAGTATGGATAAAGCACTTCCTCAAAATCTTGTTTCTGTCAGAGGACTTAATGCTTTGAAGCAAGACTTTGGAATGGCATCTTCACAGTTTATTATTTTTGATGATAATCTGGCAGCCGGAGAGATAATGCAAATGGAAGATGCAATCGGTGACATTGAAGGCGTAACGTCAATCATTTCTTACGGCTCAATTTTCGGCCCTGCCGTTCCAAGCCAAATAGTGCCGGATGAAATACTTGCAATTTGTAAGGCGGACGGCAAACAGCTTATGATGGTAAACTCTAAATATTCATCAGCAACCGATGAATTGAACGAGCAGGTCGGCAAAATAGAGAGCATAGTCAAAGCTTATGATAAAAACGCCATTATAACAGGTGAGGGCGCAATTTCAAGAGATATGGTTGTTACAACAAGCCATGACTTTACAGTTACGGGCATTGTTTCAATAGGTGCAATTTTCATTCTGATAGCACTTGTATTTAAGTCTGCAAGCATTCCGGTTATTTTGGTTCTTTCAATCGAACTTGCCATTTGGCTTAACATTGGCGCTTCGGTTATAACATCAAAGATTTTCGGAACACAAATGTCGTTTATTGACCCCACAGTCGTTAACTGTGTTCAGCTTGGCGCTACCGTTGACTATGCAATTCTTTTAACGACAAGAT
>CAMFPJ010000088.1 GCA_945971755.1 uncultured Clostridia bacterium | reverse complement strand
GGTGAGCGCACTCTTACTGTTGAGGTTGCACAGCATATTGGTGACAACACAGCCCGTTGCATTGCTATGGCATCAACCGACGGACTTAAAAGAGGCACAATCGTTACCGACACAGGCAATGCAATCAGCGTGCCTGTCGGCAGAGAAACTCTCGGCAGAATCTTTAACGTTTTAGGAGATGCGGTTGACAACAAACCCGCCCCTGAAACGGAAGAGCGCTGGAATATTCACCGACCTGCGCCCTCATTTGACGAACTTTCAACATCAACAGAAATTCTTGAAACGGGAATTAAGGTTATTGACCTTATATGTCCATATTCAAAGGGCGGTAAAATCGGTCTTTTCGGCGGTGCGGGTGTTGGTAAAACAGTTCTTATCATGGAGCTTATCAACAACGTTGCTAAAGAGCACGGCGGACTTTCCGTTTTCACCGGCGTCGGTGAAAGAACCCGTGAAGGTAATGACCTTTACAACGAAATGACTGAATCAGGCGTTATTAACAATACTGCTCTTGTTTACGGTCAGATGAACGAACCGCCCGGAGCACGTATGAGAGTTGCTCTTTCCGGTCTTACAGTTGCAGAGTACTTCCGAGACAAAGAAAATCAAGATGTTCTTTTGTTTATTGATAATATTTTCCGTTTCACTCAGGCAGGTTCAGAGGTTTCGGCACTTCTCGGCCGTATGCCCTCTGCCGTTGGTTACCAGCCCACGCTTGCAACCGAAATGGGCGCATTACAGGAAAGAATTACATCTACAAAGAAAGGCTCTATTACGTCAATTCAGGCAGTATATGTTCCTGCCGATGACCTTACGGACCCTGCCCCTGCAACAACATTTGCTCACCTTGATGCAACTACCGTTCTTGCGAGAAGCATTGCTTCTCAGGGTATTTACCCCGCAGTTGACCCACTTGAATCCACAAGCCGTATTCTCTCACCTGACATTTTAGGTGAAGAGCATTATTCGGTTGCCAAAGAAGTTCAGCGTATTCTTCAGCGTTACAATGAACTTATGGATATTATTGCAATCATGGGTATGGATGAACTTTCTGATGAAGACAAATTGCTCGTAGGAAGAGCACGAAAGATTCAGCGTTTCCTTTCTCAGCCGTTCCACGTTTCCGAGAAATTCACAGGTATCGAGGGTACTTATGTTCCTCTTAAAGAAACAATCAGGGGCTTTAAGGAAATTATTGAGGGCAAGCACGATGACCTTCCCGAATCTGCATTCCTTTTCGTAGGCACTATTGACGAAGCCGTCGAGAAAGCCAAGAGGACAGCAAAATGACAAATTTTTCACTTGTAATTTCTTCCCCTGACGGCAACCGATTTGACGGTGAAGCACAAGGCATTTACCTTCGCGGTGCGAACGGAGACCTTGCAGTTCTGGCAGGGCATATTCCTTTTATTACCTCAGTCAAAAAAGGTGTTTGCAAGGTAATTGACGCTGACGGCAAAGAAAAACTCGGCCATTCAGACGGCGGACTTCTCACCGTTTCAACTGACAAAGTTACTTTTCTTTCGGGTAGCTTTTCTTGGGACGAATAAAAAAAATAAGGGACTGCAATCTGCGGTCCCTTTTCTTATATCTATTTGCTTAAACTTTAGGCTCAAAACTCGGCATAAGTTCCAGCTTGAACTTATTCATTTCGTGCTTGCGGTCAATCAGTGCCTTGTGCTCCTGATTTTCAATTTTGCCTGTGCGAATGTATTTATCAAGCTCTGCATAGGTAAATCCTAAATTATCTTCATCAGTCTTTCCGCAAAGTCCGTCAATGGGCACTTTCTCAACAAGTTCTTCGGGAAGTCCTAAAACCCTACCGATTGCTTTAACCTCCTGCACTGTCAAATGTGAAAGCGGACTGAAGTCGCCTGCTGCGTCACCGTAACGGGTAGAATATCCAACCCAATCTTCAGAGAGGTTACAGGTATTAACGACTCTGCCGTTGTGACTTTGAGCTACCGCGTAAACAACCGACATACGGATTCTCGGCGGCAGATTTGTAATGCTCTGTGTTGAAAGAGGGAACGGTACGGCGTTTTTAACCCCCTCAACTGCATCGTGAATATTAACAACAAAATGTTTAATACCAAGGTGATTTACGAGCATGTATGATGAGTCAATATCCGCTTGCTCGCCGTTGGGCATAAGAACGCCGATTACTCTGTCTTTACCCAGAGCTTCAACGCAAAGTGCCGCTGCAACAGAACTGTCTTTACCGCCTGAAATACCGAGAACCGCATTACAGCCCTTGCCGTTTGTCTCAAAAAAATCTCTTATCCATTCTACACATTGGTCTTTAACTTTTACTGCATCAAACATAATTCTATCTCCTGTCAGAACTTTGTCTAACATCTTTACCCAAAAACTCAAGTGATTCAAACGTACCGATAATTCTTGATACAACGCTTTCGTGATATTTATCCTTAAGCTCGTCAAAGGATAAATTTGAACTGATTATTGTGGGCAGATTTTTACAAATTCTGGTATCAAGTATTGTGTAAAGAACGGAATTTGTAAACGAAGTCGAAAACTCCATTCCCAAATCGTCAAGAATAAGCAAGTCGGCATCGCAAAGCAGGTCAAGAGTATAAGTGTCGTTATTTCTGCCGAATTTTTCAGTTTCAATCTTTGCAAAAAATCTGTTTACCGAGCCGTAAACAACATTGTATCCTTTTTTTATTACTTCACTGGCAATGGCAAGGGAAAGATGAGTTTTTCCAAGCCCCGTTCTGCCGTAAAAAAGAAGGTTCGGGGAATCAAGCCCAAAATTCCTTGAATATGAAACACAGGTTTCAAAAATATATTTCATCTGTTCAAAGCTTTCTTTGTCGTCTTTATAAAAAGACAAATCGAAATCTTCAAAGGTTGAAAGTTCAAGGGGAGTTTGCGCTGCCATTTGCTCCGCTGCCAGTTTTTTAAGAAGTTCAATATGACATGAACAGAGCTTTGTACCGTGAGAAATGCCTGTCTCTTCGTCGCGTATTTCATAAAAGCCCGTATCATTACACTTTGAACAAGTGTAGTGAATATCCAAATAATCTTCCGGTACTTTCATTGCTCTGAGAATTTTTCTCTTTTCAGCCTTTAACGTATCGTTTTCTTTCTTAATGTTTGCAATAGTTTTTTCCACATCATCAGGGCTCAAACCGTAAGAAGAAATTATTTTATATCCGGTTTGTGCAAGTTGCAAATCAATGTATTGAATATCGGGGCATTCTTTATAAAGCTCTGTTTTACGCTTTTCGGCAGAAATTTCCGCATCTGTACGGCGTTTGTTAATCTCATTTAATGCCCGTTCGTAAATTTCTTTTGAATAAGCCAAATTTATGCCCTCCTCTTTCTTTTTTTGTTTTTCATATTTCCGATGTCACGTGTTCTGTCACGTGATTTCTCTTTAGCAAGTTCAATATCAAATGACGTTTCTTTTTGCGGTTTTGATTTTTTAACAGGTGCTTTTTCGGGTATTGACTCAATTTCTTTTAATGTGTGAGCGCCTGCATCATGCCATTTTTTAAGAATTTTGTCCATATACTGAAAATTTCTGTAATTAAGTGTGCCTGTACCCTTTTCATTTTTCATAATTTCATGGGCTTTAGCTAACGTGTCTGCCTTAAAGCCCCATGTATTCCATTTAATAAGGTAATCATACTGAACAAAAGTGGGCTGTGTATCTGCATTGTTTGTAAGCGAAGCAAGTTTTGAAAAAAGTTTCTTTGCTTTTGTTCCTTCGTGTATGTAATCATTTGCAGATTCAACCGTGGTTATTCCGTTTTCAGACCAATTTTTTGCAATTTTCAAAATATCCTGTTGCGAAGTTGCGTTAACATACGTTGCGAATGTAAAAAGCAAATTTGCAACATCTTGGGAAATTCCGTAATAGAAAACCACGTTAAAAATCATACATTGCATTGTGTAGCCAAGGGTTTTTCCGAAAATCTGCTGTGCTTCATTAAAAAGATTTCTGAGTGAACGGCTCCTTTCAAGTGCCTCATCAATCTCCTGCTGATTGGGTTTAAGAAGAGGAACGATTTTAGGAACGCTGACAGGTAAAGCCATTTCCGCATTGTCTTTTTCAGATTCGAGTGAATTTATTTCTGCTTTTTCCGTAACAACAACACCCGAATCTTCCCAAAACTCGGCACATTCAAGCACTGTTTCAACGGAAAGACCTGTTTTATCTGCAATTTCTTCTGCTTCAATCTGCGGATTTCTCAAAATGCAAAGAATAACCTTTAATTGCTCACCCGAGACAAGCTTTAACATATCATCTGCAATTTTTGCAGGGACTGAAAAAGATGAAGCATAAAACTTTACGTTAACAGAGTACAAATTCACCCCTCCTTTTTATTATTTGGCTTCGATTATACCACAAAGAACAGATAATTAAAACCGTTTTAACAAAAAAATAAGACATTTTTTGTATTATTGACAACAAGCGTACAAAAATATATACTATTATATACAACAAAATTAAGGAGAATAAAAATGAGCGTAACAAAAAGTGTTTTCGGCGAAACCTCAAAGGGCGAAAGAGTTGACTCTTTTTTAATAGAAAACAATAACGGAATGAAAATAAATTGTATCACATTCGGTGCAGCATTACAGGCGGTTTACGTTAAAGATAAAAACGACAACGAAATTGACGTTTTGGTAGGCTTTGACGATATGGATGGCTTTGAAAACAGACACGATTATCAAGGCCTCATTGTGGGTCCGGTTGCTAACAGAATTTCTGCAGGCGGACTTACCATTGATGGTAAAAAAGTACCTGTTACCACAACTCACGGTGACGTTTGCCTTCACAGTAACGGTGATTTTGCGAATGCTGTTTGGAATGCTGTTATTCCTGATACAAACTGTGTTGAATTTTCTTATCTCAGTCCTGACGGCAAATACGGTTTTCCCGGCAACATTCTTACAAAAGTCAGATACACTCTTACTGACGATAACGAGATTAAAATTGATTATGACGCAGTTTCTGACAAGAAAACCGCACTTAACATTACAAATCACGCCTATTTTAATCTTAAAGGCTTTGATGGCGGCGACATTCTTGACCACACACTCTATGTAAATGCAGACGCCTTTACACCTATGGGTGACGGACTTCTACCTACAGGTGAAATTCGCGACGTTACTGACACTCCGTTTGATTTCAGAGAACCGAAAACGATCGGAAGAGATATAAATGCAGATGACGATCAGCTAAAAGCAGGCAACGGCTATGACCACAACTTTGCCATAAATGATTATAACGGTAAAGTAAGACTTGCCGCTTCTGCGATAGCGCCAAACGGTGTAAAGCTTGAGTGCTTTACAGACATGCCGGGAGTTCAGCTTTATGTTGGCAATTTCCTTGAGGGGAAAATAGGCAAACAGGGAAAACCCATGGACTTCAGAACAGGCTTCTGCCTTGAAACACAGTATTTTCCGAATGCATCAAACACCCCTGCGTTCAAGAACTATGTGTTCGAGGCAAACGAGCATTGCGTTTCCACCACAATTTATAAGTTCTCATTAGTTTAATAATTTTTATTCCTTTCCCGTAACACAAATTCATCATTCACATAAGATGTAATGAAGGTTACGAACATACAGCCTTTGGAAAGGAGTAAACATCATGTCAAATTTCTTCGGAAATAACTCGTTGTTAGTCCTCATTATCATCATTATTCTTCTTTCTGATGGTAATTGCGGTTGCGGTAACACACGTTGCGGCTGCACACGTTGCGATTGCGATTGTGATTGCGGTTGCACACGTAGCGATTGCGGTTGCGGTTGCTGCTAATTGAAAAGAATTTAAAAAGCGGGCGGGTGAAAATCCCGCCCGTATTTTTAGGAGTATAAATGGAATTTTACGAAGTTACAAACACAAAAGAAAATGTTTTGCTCATATCCGTTGACACAGGCGAATTTGACGCAGACGCCTCACTCAAAGAACTTTCGCTTCTCGCCGAAAGTGCAGGAGCAAATGTT
>CAMFPJ010000087.1 GCA_945971755.1 uncultured Clostridia bacterium | reverse complement strand
ATCTTCGGGTCGTTTGCGGGAGCAAAGCCTGCAAATGATGCAATATTCTCACCGGGAGCGGTCAGCTTATCACTTGTACCGGTTTTTCCGCAGATGTGGTAACCTGCAACATAAGCATTTTTTGCCGTACCGGAAATTACAACCTCCTCCATAAGTGAAGAAATTGTTTTTGCTGTTTTTTCGGAAACCACCTGTCTTCTGACTATCGGTTTTGTTTCCCGTACAATATTTCCGTCACTGTCAAGAACCTTGTCAACAACGTAAGGCGTCATTAGTTTGCCTTCGTTACCCAGTGCCGCAACGGCCGTAATCATTTGAATAGGCGTGGCCTGGAAGGTCTGACCGAAAGACTCTGAAGAAAGTTCTGAAATGCCGAGCTTGTTAACTCCGTAATATGTTACGCCCTCTGTCGGAGTAGCCTCTGCAGGAAGGTCAATTCCTGTTTTTGTTGTAAATCCAAATGCCTCAAAATATTTGAAAAATCTTTCTTTACCAAGTTTTTGACCGAGAGTAATAAAGAATGTATTGCAAGAATACGGAAGGGCCTCGTGAAGAGTTTGAACGCCGTGAGCGGCATTGTGATAACAGTGCTGATAGTAGTTTGCAACCTTGATTTGGCCTGTGCAATTATATGTACTTTCGGTTGTTATAAGCCCCTCTTCAAGTCCTGCGGCGGCAACAAATACTTTGAAAACCGAACCCGGCTCATAAGAGTCGCTTATTGCTCTGTTTCTCCACTGGGCAAACATTGCATCGTTTTTAGCGGTCTGTTTTTCTTCGTCTGTTTCAAGTGCTTCAATCGCTTCCAAAACTGAGTTTGATGCGATTGTATAAGGCTTGTTAAGGTCATAGTCGGGAACTGAGGACATACCGAGAATAGCGCCTGTTTCAACGTCCATAACAATTCCGTAAGCGTATTTTGCGTCGCACTCGTCTATTGCTTGGTAAAGCTGCTGCTCAAGATAATACTGAATAACCTCATCAATGGTGAGAACAAGGCTGTAACCATCCGTTGCATCGTAAGTTGTTTCATAGTCATTGGGCATTGAGCCTGCACGTGCATTTTTGGCAGTAATAATTCTGCCGGAGGTGCCTGTAAGCTCCGAATTATAATAAAGTTCAAGCCCTGCCCTGCCCACATCCTCCGAGCCGGTAAAGCCAACGATTGTTGAAGCAAACGAGCCGAGAGGATAATAGCGCTTTGTGTCGGGGTCGATTCCGATTATCGTGCTTAATTTATCTGCAGAATGCTCCGAAATATACTTAGATAAAGCATCCTTTTGTGTTTGGTTAATCTGACCGATAATTTTTTCGTAGCCGCTTGTATTTCTTTCAGCCTTTTTCAAAACTTTTTCACGGTCAAGCTCAAAAATTTCCGTAAGTCCGTCAACGACAAGTGTTTTTTGTTGCTCGGTTTTAATTTTTGACGGATTGATATAAACAAGATAGGCAGACGCACTTTGAGCAATAACTTTCATATTTGAATCGTAGATTGCTCCTCTGTGAGCACTGATAACCGTGTCACTTAATTGCTGACGCTCTGCTTTAAGGCGGTATGACTCACCGTTTATAATCTGAATTACAAAAAGATTGCAAATAAGAGCAAATAAAAATACGCAAAGGAGAATAAAGGCGACGTGTGACCTTACGTTCATTCTTTTAGTAGGTTTTCTATGCATTTTTATGCTCCTTTCCGCTTTTTTCAGTAAAAATAAATTTTCCCTATTATGAAAACAAGGAGAGTCAAGACTCTCTCAACTCTCTTGTTGCCTGATATTATAAATATTAGCCGTTGTTTGAATTTATTACCGTTGCGGGCTCAGTTTCTTTGCCGCCCGCCATAAGCACACGGTCAGAAGTCGAAAGGTCAACGTAAACGACTTGGTAATCTTGAACCTTCACCATTCCGAGTGTGTTTGCCGCATAATTTTCAACCTTGTCTATTGAAATCAAGGAGTCAAGTTCCATATTAAGACGGACAGTTTCGCTTTGGGCAATTTTCATTTCTTTATCGACCTTTGAAATTTCACGGTTGATTTCGTCAAGCTCTAATGTGCTGTAAATAACAAGGCCCAAAAAGAAAAGAATAAGCGATGAAAACGCAAGAATTCTCAAAACCCTCTTATTTGCGGCTTTCGCCTGTGCTTTAAGTTCTGCAGCAGAAACGCGCGGAGGTTTAACCAATTCAAGATTGGGTTTTTTATTGTTATTTTTTTGAATTTTCGGAGCGGTGCTCGCCCGTGACGGAGCGGCAGGCTCAAAATATTCAATATTGTACACTGAATTCTGCGCCATTTTTCTCTTCCTTTACCCTATTTTTTCTATCGTGCGAAGCCTTGCACTGCGGCTTCTGTTATTTTCGTTTAATTCTTTGTCGCCTGCCGTAATTCCCTTATTGACAATTCTGCCTTCAGGAGTCTTTCCGCAAATACAAACAGGAAACTCTTTCGGGCAAGTGCAGCCTTGTGTAAATTCCTTAAATTTTTCTTTAACAATTCGGTCTTCAAGAGAATGGAAAGTAATGATTGAAAGCCTTCCTCCTGTTTTTAAGGAGTCAAACATATCCTCAACCGCTCCCGAAAGCATTGTGAGTTCGTCATTTACTTCAATTCTTATTGCCTGAAAGGTTTTTCTTGCGGGATGGCCGTCTCTTCTGAATTTTGCGGGATAAGAGTCTTTTACAATTTCTGCAAGTTCAAGTGTTGTTTTTATCGGTGAAACAGAACGTTTTTTAATAATGTTTTTTGCTATATTCCTTGCAAACTTTTCTTCACCGAACTTAAAAAGAATGTTTGCGATGTGTTCTTCACTGTATCCGTTTACAACGTCATAAGCGCTTTTTCCCGATTTACTCATTCGCATATCAAGGAAAGCATCATTATGAAACGAAAAGCCTCTTTCTGCATTATCAAGCTGAAAAGAACTGACGCCCAAATCTGCAAGTATTCCGTCGGCTTTTCTGCCGTTTAATATTTCTTTTATATTGTCAAAGGTGTTATGAACAATTTCTACCCGATTATCAGAGCCTATCCGCTCGGAAATAACCTTTATTGCGTCGGGGTCACGGTCAATGGCAATCAAATGGCCTTGCGGTATTTTCTCAAGGACAGCTTTTGAATGGCCCGCTCCGCCGCAGGTACAGTCAACGTAAAGTCCGTTCTCTTTAATATTCAGCGAATCTATGGTTTCATCAAATAAAACCGAAACGTGGTTAAACTCCATCGGTGCCACCTTAGAAGATGAATTCGTCAATGTCGTCAAGCTGTGACATCGGAATTGTTGCTTCGTTGAATTCTTCGGCTGCCCAAATTTCAATTCTTTGACCTGCGCCGATGATTACTGCATCTTTAGTAAGGCCTGCGTGCTCCACTTGGTCGGCAGAAAGAGTAACTCTGCCTTGCTTGTCTGCACTTGTGTCGGCAACCTGACTGAAAAAAGAACGCTGAACCTTACGATTCGGATGATTGATAAACTGACGGCTAACCTCTTCAAAGGTTGCTTTATCGTAAACATAAAGGCACTTTTCAGGACCTTTGAAAATCACAAATTCCTCGCCCAACTGCTCACGAAATTTTGCAGGGATAAAAAGACGGTTCTTTGCGTCCATCGTGTGATTGTATGTAAAGTTGAAATACACCGTCTTCACATCCTTTCTTTCAAAATCGGGCTAAAAATTCACCACTTTAATGTATTTCAAGTGGTTTTATCCACCACTTTCCACCACTTTACGTACATTATACAATATGAAAACGCGAAATGCAAGTATTTTTATAATTTTTTTAACAAAATTTTTAATGGAAAATTGTGTAAAATGCATAACAAAAAATGAGCAAAAAGCATAAAAAAACTCCGCCAAAGCGGAGTGGAGAACAAATAAAAATAAAAAGCGGCAAGCACAGGCTTACCGCATAAAATAAAACTATTTTATTTATTGAACTTTTGGTTATAACCGGCAATCGCATCTTCCACAATGCCGATAGCCTGCAATGCGCCCTTTGCCTCGTCAACGGCAGTTTCTTTGTTTTCAAGAGTTTTATAAACTGTAAAGAAATGCTTAATCTCTTCAAAAATGTGTGACGGAAGCTGGCTTATATCTTTGTAGCAATTATAAGTCGGGTCACCGAAAGGAATTGCAATAACCTTGTGGTCAGGTGCGCCGTTATCAAGCATTGAAATAACACCTATGGGATAGCATCTAACAAGTGTCATCGGCTCAATTTGTTCCGCGCAAAGCACCAATGCGTCAAGAGGGTCGTTATCCTCAGCGTAAGTAAGGGGAATAAAGCCGTAGTTTGCAGGATAATGAGTTGACGTATGAAGTACTCGGTCAAGCTTTAACATGCCGGTCTCTTTATCAAGCTCATATTTCATTTTACTGCCCTTACTTATTTCAATTACAACGTCAAATGCCTCGCGGCTGATTCTTTCTTTACTAATGTCGTGCCAAATATTCATTATTTTACTCCTTTATGCTTTTCAATAAGGTCTTTTCTGATTTTCCAAAGTCTTTCCGAGAGGTCAACGTAATAAGCGTGAGGGTTTTCAAACCGTTTTACCTCTTCCCAAAGCGTGTCAATTTGTTCCGAGCAATAATCACGAATTTCGTGAACAGAGGGTTCATTGTAAACCAGCTTGCCGTTCACATAAATCGGCACAAGCATTTCTCTGGCAACGAAATTTTCAACCTCTTTGCGTTTCCAAGTAAAGTCAGGGTCAAAAAGCGTGTAGGGCTTTGACTCGTCAATTGCTTCGTCGTAAAGAGTTAACACATCTGCAATTGCTTTGCCGGTGTCACAGTCAAAAAGTCTGTAAAACTTTTTCGAGTGAGGTGTTGTAATTTTACTGACATTTTCGGACAAATTGATTTTGGGAATAATCTCGCCGTCTTTTTCAAGGGCACAAAGCTTGTAAACTCCGCTGAAAAGCGGTGATGACGCAGAGTTAATAAGCCTTTCCCCTGCAATAAAGCAATCAATTTTAGCTCCTTGAGAAATCATATCCGAAATGATGTATTCATCAAGTGAATTTGATGCGGTAATCATACAGTCAGGGTAGCCTGCTTCGTTGAGCATTTTTCTGATTTTCTTTGAAAGATAAGTAATATCTCCCGAGTCAATTCTTACACTCACCGGGCGCTTGCCCATTGGCTTTAGCACATCGTTAAACGCACGAATAGCGTTTGGAACGCCTGAACGGATAGTATCATAGGTATCAACAACAAATGTGCAATTGTCAGGGTACAACCGTGCATATTCGCAAAAGGCTTCATACTCGGAGTCAAACATTTCAACCCAAGAGTGAATCATTGTGTTAATTTCGGGAATACCGAAGGTTTTGTTTTGATGCACGCCCGAGGTGCCCACGCAGCCGCCGATATATGCCGCCCTTGAGCCGTAATGTGCGCCGTCAAATGATGTTGCACGGCGAGTACCGAACTCCGCAACCGCCGTACCTTTTGCGGCACGTACAAGCCTGTTTGCCTTTGTTGCAATAAGGCTTTGCTGATTCATAAAGACAAGTAAAAAGGTTTCAAGAAGCTGAGCCTGCAAAATCGGCCCCCTGACCTTAATAAGCGGTTCATTGGGAAAAACGGGAGTACCCTCAGGAACTGCCCAAATGTCACAAGTAAATTTGAAATTACGAAGATAATCAATAAACTCCTCTGAACAGCCCTGTGTTAAAAGGTACTGAAGGTCATCCTCCTTAAACTCGTAATTCTCGATAAATTCAATAATCTGTGAAAGACCTGCAAAAATTGCAAAGCCGCCTTTGTCCGGAACTTTTCTGAAATATAAGTCAAAATATGCGATTTCATCTGCTTTTCCGCATTTCAGCCAGCCGTTCGCCTGAGTTAATTCATAAAGTTCAGTCATAAGTGACAGGTTCTTGCCGTACGAAACTTTATCCATTTATATCACTTCCTTTTAATATTGTAACAAAAGAACATTGAAATGTCTATAATCTGTCTCTTATACACATCTGACGCTGCCGACGAAGGCTTAGGTG
>CAMFPJ010000086.1 GCA_945971755.1 uncultured Clostridia bacterium | reverse complement strand
TGAAATTGTTAATTCTCTTTAATAAATAATTACATAAATGTAACCCCCGTAATTGCTATGATTACGGGGGTTCTTTCGTATTGGATTTTATCATTTTTTCTCATAACGAATATGTGAAAAATGAATTCCGTCAACATTAAAGTCAGTAAGTTTTGTTGCCTTATAATCTTCTTTATTAAACATAGGAAAAAATGTATCGGCATCTCTGCATTCTGCATCAATCTCAGTTAAATAAAGTTTGTCGGCATATTTCAAAAATTCGTTATATATTCTTCCTCCGCCGATAACAAAAACATTGTCATTTCTTGTTACTTCAAGAGCTTTCTCAAGGCTTGTTACAACTTCCGCACCCTCTGCTACGTAATCGGCATTAGTTGTAATTACAACATTTCTTCTGTTAGGAAGTGCGTGTGGGAGCGATTCAAAAGTCTTTCTTCCCATCACAACGGTATTTCCCGTCGTTGTTTCACGGAAAAATTTCATATCTTCCTTAAAGTGCCAAATTAAATCATTATTTTTGCCGAGTTCTCTATTTTTACCGATTGCGGCTATCATTGAAACTGCCATTTTTTCACCCTTACTGTGCAATTGGAAACAAAATTTTACCCATGTGCTTATAATCAATAAGTTTAACATCCAAACAATCTTTTGAAGAGTCAAATTTGAAGAAATCGTCCACCTCGGGGTTGAGCCAAAGCTTAGGTGCGGGAATATCTTCATTTTCATCCTGACGTCTGATTTGCTCTTTAATACCGTCAATTTGGTTAACGTAAATATGTGCATCTTTTATGCTCCAATCAAGTGTTCCGGGCTCTAAGCCGCATACTTGGGCGAGCATACAAAGAAGAGTTGCATACTGTGTAACATTAAAAGGAAGACCCAGTGGTACATCACAGGAACGCTGATGCACCCATGCATTGAGCTTGCCGTTTGTAACATCCCATTCACTGCTCCACACACAAGACGGAAGAACCGCTGTGTCAAGGTAGTCGTTTTGCCAAAGAGTCATTATCATTCTTCTGTCTTCGGGGTGATTTTTAATCTTATCAATCAAGTTCTGAGTCATTTGAAATTTGTTTACGATATATCCGTAAGCGGTACCGATAGTATGGGCAAACTCTTTTCCAAAATCTTTATGAACTTCGGTTTTTACAAGCTTTCCGTTTTCATCAGGAAGCATTTGGGTTGCGTTCCAAATACCGTTTTCGTCAATTTCCCACTCATTCCAGATATTTACATTTCGTTCCTGTAACCAACGAACGTCATTTGACTGCGCTTGGTAAATCCAAAGCATTTCAAGAACTGCCTGACGGATAAACAACTGTTTTGTTGTTAAAATCGGGAATTCTTCAGACAAATCGAAATGAAAATGATGTGACGGAACTTTAATTGTATTGATACCTGTTCGGTTTTCAACCTCTGTCCCCTCACTTAAAATCTTTCGGCAAAGGTCAAGATAATCTTTATCCCACTTTGACATATATATCACCCTTCAATTTTTTTGAAAATCAGTCCGGTTTCTTCGCAACAGCCCAAGCAATGTTTGTTGCGTGGTCACCCACTCTTTCAAAGTCGGTAACGGTGTTAACAAAGAGCATACCTGATTTTGTATCGCACAGATTTTTATTAAGCCTGTCAATATGTGATTGTTCAAAATCTTCCTGCATTTTGTCAATTTCAGCTTCCAATGAATTTACTTTGCTTGCATTGTCAAAAGTAATCTCTTGCTCTGTAAACGATTCAATAGCAGTATCAATAAGCGCAAGAGTAGTTTCATACATACGCTTAAGTTCGGCGTCACCTTCCGCAGAGAACTGTATATTCTCATTCACTCTTGACTGAGCAGCTTCAGAAAGATTTTGCGCATGGTCACCGATACGTTCTATATCGTTAATCACATGGAAAACTCGACCGATATACTTAGCGTCATGATAAGACAAATCAAGTGCATTGATTTTTACTAAAATCGGTGTAATGTTGTGATTTAAGTAATTAATAACATCTTCGTTATGTTGAATTTCGTCAAAATGCTCGGTTGTGTTATTAAGAAGGTCAAGAGCAGCAATACTGAAATTGTTTCGTGCAAGAAGTGCCATTCTGTGAACTTCTTTTGCAACCTGTGCAACGGCAAAAGGAGGAGTTTTAATCATAAGATTATCCACATATTGCATTCTGAAATCGTTTTCGCCCTCATCGTTTCTGTCTGGAATAATGAGGCAAGAAAGTTTAACAAGATATTTTGCAAACGGGAACATTAAAATTGTTGAAACAACGTTAAATGTTATGTGAACAAGCGAGAGCTGTAACATTGAGTTATCGGTAATACTTTCAATCCATTTTGTGTAAGGAATAAACTGCGAACCTACAATAAACAGAATTGTACCGAAAACATTGAATAGAACGTGCATAACCGCAGTTCTCTTTGAATTTTTCTTTGTACCGATTGCAGATATAAGTGCCGTAACGCAAGTACCGATGTTTTGACCGTAAATAACGTAAACTGCAAAACTGAGAGGAATAAGTCCCTTTGATGCCAAAGCCTGTAAAATACCTATACTTGCCGCAGAACTGTGAATTACGGCAGATGTAACAGCACCGATAACTATGGCAATTACAGGGTTGTCCGCATTCAAAATCCAGTTTTTGAACACCTCGGACTCTGCCAAGGGGTTCATTGACGTTTTCATAAGTGTCATACCAAGGAACAGCATACCGAATCCTGTAACTGCAAGCCCCAAATGCTTATGAAGATTTTTCTTTGCCAGCATTGACCAAAATGCGCCGATACCGATTGCAATAGGAGCATATTTGCCGATATCAAGTGAAACGAGAATGCTCGTTGTTGTTGTACCGATATTCGCACCCATAATAACGCCTATTGCCTGAGTCAAGTTCATAATTCCCGTGTTAACAAAGCCTACAACCATAACGGTTGTTGCTGTTGAGCTTTGAATTAACGTGGTAATTACAAATCCGACAAGAACAGCGGCAAATCTGTTCCTCGTCATTTTTTCAAGAAGTGTTTTTAACTTTGCTCCGGCGGCAAGTTCGAGACCTTCACCCAGTATTTTAATACCGTAAAGCAAAAGTCCCATACCGCTTATCAGCATTGCGATATTTTCAAATCCCATATTCTACCCCAATCACTTTTCTGTTTTTTTAAGCTTTTCGTTATATTTGTATTCATTACCTTTTACGCCTAAATGGTAGCAGGTAACATTTTTAACTCCGAGTTTTTTCTTCTCAACTCTTGAGAAGTTTATATTCTGTGATTTCATATAGAGTTTGAAAAAATCAAGGCGCTTGTAAAAGTCTTTATAATTCTTGTATTTATCTTTTGTCCAGGCAACTTCTGCCAATGCAAAAATTCTCGGGAAAACCGAAAATTCAAGAGTATCTTTATCGGTTATCCACTCACTCCACGTTTCAAACTCAACACCCATCACTGTGTTGATGTCAGATATACCAAGCTTCGCTTCATTGAAGTTATATGTCTTTTTAAGAGGTAAATAACCGAAATTCATATCAAAGTAGAAATGAGTTGACGGGGATAAAATAAACTTTCTTTTTTTCGACTCTTTTTTAACCCAAAGTGGATTTTTAAGAGTCCAGTAATGACAGGCAATGCCTTCATTGGTAATGTCTGTAATACCGTCACTCCAGGCAATAGGTGTTTTACCCTTAGACTTAAGAAAATCAGTTATTCTGTTCATAAATACAGACTGAAGTTCGTTTCCTGTTTTAACACCCTTTTCCTGCATAAGTTTTTTACAGTCGGGACAGTCTTTTTCCCAAATTTTATGGCCAAGTCCGGCTTCGTCGCCGCCAATGTGAAAATACTCATACGGGAACAGTTCAATAACTTCCGAAAGAAGATTTTCAACAAATTCATATGTACTGTCTTTTCCGGGACAAAGTACGTTTTTCATTATTCCGCTCTCGCTCACAACCTCGCAACCTACGCTGTTGCAAACAAGTTCAGGATACGCCGCAATCATGCACGAAGTATGACCGGGAATGTCAATTTCCGGGATAACATCAATATGAAGTTTTTTGGCATAAGCTACAATGTCACGTATTTCATCTTTTGTGTAATAATAGAAATACTCGCCGCCTTCATTCTTGCAAATCATTGAAAGCGGCAAATTTTTAGCTTCCAAATGTTCGAATTTTCTTTTGCTTCCGATTTCATTAAGGAGAGGATAAACATCACTTTCAATACGGTATCCTTGGTCATCGCTTAAATGCCAATGGAATTTGTTAAGCTTAACAAGTGCCATATTATCAAGCATTTTTTTAACAAGTTCCACACCAAAGAAATGACGGCTGTCATCAAGCATACCGCCGCGATATGAAAATCTCGGATAATCATAAATATCAGCACCGTTAAGAACGGCTTTCCCGTCAGCAGTTTTACTTTGCATAAGCATAATCTTAAGTGTTACGGCGCCGTAAAATGCACCGTTTGCATCAGAAGCGGCAATAACTACGCCGTTTTCATCAATTTTAAGAGTGTAACCTTCACTTGGAATTGATGAATCCTTGTTAAACTTAATTGACCCGTTTGACGCATCGGTTTTTGTTTTCAGATAGTCAGTCAAATACTTTCCCGCATCAACAAAGTCCGCTACACAAAGAACCTGTGTATCAGGTGTTACGATAAATGTTGCATCTACTGTATCATAACGTTGGGGCTTGGGGATAATGCTGTATTTAAGATTATTCATAAAATTTCCTCCACAACTTTTCGGCAAATATCAGGAACATTTGTAATGAGTGCATCACAGCCGATTTTTGTAAGTCTTTCAATGTCTTCACGTTCATCCACAGTCCAAGGATTTACTGCCATACCCATTTTATGAAGTTCGTCAACTTCTTCTTTTGTAATAAGAGTTTTTTCCGGATGAGCGGCGTCGGTTTTCAGCTCAGAACAATATTTTGCAATACCGAATTTTCTTACCTCATCTGCAAGTTCCCCTGTTTCGTAAAGAAAGCCGGTTTTTATCTCGGGAGCAATTTCTTTCGATAGCCTGATACATTCAGGATTAAAACATGAAACAATAACATTCTTTTCTATACCATGCTTATGTATCTCGTCAAGTGTACGCTTAACGAGGTCGTTGTTCTTTTTAGGTGCTTTGATTTCAATGTTAATAAGAGTCATATCTTTAACTATTTCAATCAGTTGGTATAGTTCGGGAATAAGAGTTCCCTCAAAATCTCTGCTGAAATATGAACCGAAATCATACTTTCGCAGTTCCTCTAACGTCATATCATCGATAAAGCCTTTACCGTTTGATGTTTCATCGATTGTATAATTATGGCAAATTACAATTTTGCCGTCTTTCGTAAGATGAACGTCTGTTTCAATTCCGTCTGCCGAAAGTTCTACTGCCTTTGAGAAAGCAGAAAGTGTATTTTGAGGAGCATATTTATTAGCGCCTCTGTGTGCAATAATCAGTGGCATAAAATCATCCTTTCGTTCAATCAAAATATTTCGAATACTATTTTATAAAAGATTTTGCAAGTTGTAAATAGTTATTTGAATTTTCCTGCAAAATTTTCATATATTTCCACAATTTTGAATTTCAGTTTATATTTTTCTCCGCCTTCGACAATTTCCACTTCGTCTTTTTCGAGAACATCTGACAATTCAGTCTCTGCAACAGCGGCAGGCAAACACATTGGCGGAAACATTACACACCACCAATTATGCCCTTTTCCCTCACCGATTGTAACGGTAACCGCAGTATAATAACCTGCCGGTAAAGTTACGCAGTCGTCATAAATGCGTGTGTTGAAATATTCTTCTCCAACATTAATTTTTACATCGTAATCATATCCGTTTTCCTTAATTACCTGTTTTGCAGCTTCCGTAAGAGCATCAATATTCGGCGTTATTTTTTCAACAGCGTCGATTTTTGTTACAGATCCGTCAAAGATTTCTTTTCCTTTTTCCAAAACGGCATCGCGTACTTTCAGCTTGAGTTCCTGGTCAAAATTCTCATCGGAATTTGCGATTACATGCATACGGAGCATTTTGTCACGAATAGAGTCACACTTTGCTGAAAATGATACTGTTCCGAGAGTAACACTGATAAGTAAAGCAATAAATACAGACAATTCTATTTTTGTTATTTTCTTTTGCAAGATAATCACCTCATGTCAATTATTGGCAATTTCAATAAGAAATAAACAAAAATAAAAAGCACCACATACTGT
>CAMFPJ010000085.1 GCA_945971755.1 uncultured Clostridia bacterium | reverse complement strand
CCCCTTTTTTTACATATTTTTTGCTTTTTCATAAGAAGCCACTACTGCTTCCAACATACACGAACGAAGTCCGCCCTCTTCAAGCTTTCTTACGCCTTGAATTGTAGTTCCCCCGGGGCTGCAAACAGAGTCTTTTAGGACTGAAGGGTTTTTGCCCGTTTCAAGCATCAATTTTGCAGAGCCCAAAAGAGTTTGTGCCGCATAAAGATAAGCTTTATCTCTCGGCACGCCTATTGACACAGCACCGTCTGCTAAAGCCTCGATTACCTCAAACACAAATGCGGGTCCGCAACCGGAAACAGCCATTGCGGCGTCAATTAGCTTTTCGGGAATATCGTCAAGTTTGCCGCTTTTGCTCATAGCATTAAAAAAGTCTTGGTATTCATCATCAGTTACCTTTTCATTTTTGGTACAAAGGGTCATTCCCTCGCAAACTTCGGCAGGTACATTGGGCATTATGCGAATTACGGGGTAATTGCCGAAAAGATTTTCAATATCCTTGGTACTTCTGCCTGCCGCCATAGATATTAAAACAAATCTGTCTTGCCTGCTCTCTAAATACGGTTTAATTTCTTCTGCCAAAGTACCGAGCACTTGGGGTTTAACACCGAGGAAAATATATTTACTGTTCTCGGCAACTTCTTTATTTGTGCCGAAATTGCAATTAAGTTCCTTGGCAAGCACTTCTGCCTTTAAGGCAGTTCTGTTTGAAAGAATAATCTCGCAGGGGTTAATGTTTTTAACAACCGCTTTTGCTAAAGCAGAAGCCATATTACCCGTGCCGATAAAACCGAATTTATACATTTATCTCACCTGTCCGTTTCCTTTAATAACATAGTGATAAGTCATCATTTCCATAAGTCCCATTGGGCCTCTTGCGTGGGTCTTTTGTGTTGAGATACCCATTTCACATCCGAGCCCGAATTCGCCGCCGTCAGTAAATCTTGTTGAAGCATTAACATAAACTGCCGCTGAATCAGTGTTATTTATAAAATACTCTGCCTTTTCTGTGTCATTAGTGATAATCGCTTCACTGTGCCCTGTGGAGTGAGTTAAAATATGCTCAACTGCTTCTTCAGTGCTGCCGACTACCTTTACCGCTAACACATAATCAAGGAACTCTGTGTCAAAGCCGTCTTTCCCTGCAGGAATACCATTTATAATTTTTCCTGCTTCATCATCAACAACGAATTTTACGGGATGTTCTCTGTTTTCCGTAAGTTTTTTGTAAAGACGGGGTAAAAATTCATTTGCAATTTCCTTTTCAACCACGCAAACCTCACACGCATTGCAAACCGACGGTCTTGAAGTTTTTGCATTGTCAATTATAGAAAGCGCCATATCAAAATCGGCTGATTTTTCAACAAAAATGTGGCAAATTCCCGTGCCTGTTTCAATACAGGGAACTGTTGCATTTTTAACGCAGGCACTAATAAGCCCCTTGCCTCCGCGGGGAATGAGCAAGTCGATTTTTCCGTTTGCGGTCATCATTTCGTTTGCGCTTTCCCTTGTTGTGTCGTCAATTAACTGAATTGCGTTTTTGTTGATGCAGCACTTTTCAAGTCCTTTTTGCAGAGCATTCACTACGGCCTTTGAGGTTCTGTAGGATTCTTTACCGCCGCGAAGAACACACACATTTGAGCTTTTGAAGCAAAGAACCGCAGCGTCACTTGTAACATTTGGCCGGCTTTCGTAAATTATGCCGATTACACCCATGGGAACGGCTGTTTTCTCAATTTTAAGTCCGTTAGGTCTGTTAATAGTTGCAAGGACCTTGCCGTTCGGGTCGGGAAGATTTTTAACATCTCGCATACCCTGTGCCATAGCTGTTATTCTGTCTTTATTAAGCGAAAGACGGTCAATCATCACGTCAGAGATTTTACCTTGAGCCTCTGCAACATCTTTTTCATTCGCTTTTAATATGTATTCCGAATTTTCTTCAAGTGTTTTCGCCATTACTTCAATGGCGTTATTCTTTTCTTCACTTGTGAGCGCTCTGATACAAGTTTTTGCAGAAACCGCCGACTCTAAAATTTCACTTGTTGTCAAAATCCTCACTTCTTTCCGTAAAATCTTGTACCCACACTCTTGCCCTCGGCAATATCATAGAGAATTCCGGGGTCACTGCCGTTGGCGATTACCATATCAATTCCCTTTTCGGTGGCAATTTTTGCCGCCTTAAGCTTTGTGTGCATACCGCCTGTGCCGAGGTTGGTTCCCTTGCCTTTACCCATAATCATAATATCATCGGTAATATCGTAAACTTCCTTAATAAGTTTTGCGTCGGTATTTGTTCTTGGGTCTTTGTCATACAGTCCGTCAATATCCGAAAGGATAATGAGCAACTCGGCATCGGTGCTTGTGGCTACAATTGCACCGAGAGTATCATTGTCACCGATTTCAATTTCTTCGGTGGAAATTGTGTCATTTTCATTTATAACGGGCATAACACCGAATTCGAGAAGTTTTGAAACGGTATTTTTGAAATTGTCGTGAGCAGTTTTATCATTAACTACCGAGTTGGTAATAAGAATTTGTGCTATTGTGTGATTATACTCGGAAAATTCCTTGTCGTAAACATACATAAGCTCACACTGCCCAACTGCCGCCGCAGCCTGCTTTGTTGACATGTCAGAGGGTTTGCCGTTCAGCGACAGTTTGCCCACACCCATACCGATAGCACCTGATGAAACAAGAATAATCTCATGACCGTAGTTCAGCAAATCGCTTAAAACACGGCAAAGACGTTCCACCCTTCTTATGTTTATTCTGCCGCTTGCATGGGCAAGTGTTGACGTTCCGACTTTTACAACAATACGCATAACCGTTCCCCCGTTAAAAATATTAAGTTTAGTCTATCACAGAAAGCTTGATTTTACAAGTTAATTTCGCATAAAAGATACGTTGAATTATTACGTCTTTTATGGTATCATTGAAATACAGAGGTGACGGAAAATGAAGCCAAACATTATATTTTATTTTTCAGACCAGCAGCGATGGGACACAGTTAACGAGACTGTTACGCCGAATTTGACGGAACTTGCAAATGAGGGAATAAATTTTGAAAACTCTTATACATGCCAGCCCGTTTGCGGACCTGCAAGAGCGTGTTTACAGACCGGTGTTTACGCTACTCAAAACAGATGCTATTGGAACGGAGTTCCGCTTCCCGAAGACATAAAACCGTTGGCAGAATATTTTAATGAGGCGGGCTACGAAACAGCTTACATAGGCAAATGGCATTTAGCCTCTGACAGAATAAAAGGAATAGGATTTCACTGTGAAACTGAGGCCGTTCCCGAAGAAAAACGCGGCGGATACAAAGACTACTGGATGGCGGCAGATGTGCTTGAATTCACCTCTCACGGTTATGACGGATATGTTTTTGACAAGGACAACCGAAAAGTAGAATTCAAAGGCTACCGTGCAGATTGCATAAATGATTTTGCGCTTGCCTACCTTGATGAAAAAACAAGCGACAAGCCGTTTTTTATGTTTGTTTCACAAATTGAGCCTCACCACCAAAACGACCGCCACCGCTACGAAGGGCCTAAGGAAACCGTACCTCAATTCAAAGATTATCCACTCCCCCCTGACCTTACGTTTTTAGACGGGGACTACAAGGAAATGTACCCCGATTACATAGCGGCAATTAACCGCATTGATGAAAATGTAGGCAAGCTCATAGATAAGCTTAAAGAAAAAGGGCTTTATGAAAACACGGTTATTATTTACACAAGTGACCACGGCTCCCACTTCAAAACACGCAATGCCGAATACAAGCGTTGCTGCCACGACAGTGCCGCGCACACACCGCTAATAATTTCAGGCGGTGCATTTAAGGGCGGTAAAACGGATGAAAGGCTCGTAAGTCTTATTGACCTGCCGCCGACGCTTTTAGACATTGCCGGAATAGAAATTCCGAAAAGTTATATGGGCATTTCTCTGCTTAAGCAATTAGAAACCGACACGGAGCGTGACTGTATTTTCATGCAGATTTCGGAAAGCCAATGCGGCAGAGCCATCAGAACTCAAAAGTATAAATACTCTGTAAGAGCTTGTGCAATTTCAGGGTTTATCACTCACTCATCAAAAGTGTATTTTGAAGATTACCTATATGACTTGGGAAAAGACCCCATTGAAAAGCATAATCTTGTAAAAGATAAGAAATACTCCGACGTTCGCAAGAAGCTTAAAAATATGCTTATGCGTGAAATGGTAAACGCAGGTGAAAAGAAGCCGATGGTTTTACCTGCAATCAAAGTCAGGGACAAATAAAGAATAAGGGAGAGGTTTTCCTCTCCCTAAAATTATGTTTGCCTTAATTATATATTTTCCTACAAAAAAAGCAATAAAAACACAGGTAGAAAATTAGTAGAAATTCAAAATTTCAATAAAAAACACCGAGCGTATTGCCCGGTGCTTTAATACTCAGATTAAAATATCCTTAAGTTTTCTTTTAGGAACAAAATGAGTGTCATTTTCGTCACGGTAGTATTTAGTACTTTCGCCGTTTTCAATTTCAGTAATCACAATTTTTTCACTTGGTTTGCCAAGGGCAATTACGAGAATAGGCACAATATTTTTCGGAAAGCCGAGTTTTTCTTTTACTTCATCGGGTGAGAAATTACCGATCATACAACCGCCGAGATTATTTTCAACTGCACCTAAGAGTATTGTTTGTGCCACAATGCCCACATCTTTTTGGTAACGGGACAAATTATCCGAAATGTCGGTATCCTGACAAATCACGATAAATCCTGTTGGGCACATTCCGTCATGTGGGAGTTTAATATCGGGCAAAGCCCTTGCCCAACCTGTCATGCTCTGAATCAAACCGACTTCTTCCTTTTCAAATGCCAAATGATATTTAAGCGGCTGTGCATTAACGCTTGACGCGGTAAATCGGGTTAAATCAACATAAGCTGACAGCTGTTCTTTTGTAAATTGATATGTTTCGTCAAAGCCTCTGTAACTTCTGTTTGCTTTTACCAAATCCTTAAGCATAATTTCTCCTGTTTACCTTCTGTAAATTGCATTATTTTTCTTTATTTCGTTAACCGTCACCGATAAGTCAGTTAGGTTTTTGTACATATAATAAGGGGCGGCGGAACTAAGATAACTTAAAATTTCAGGGCAAATTTCCTTGTTGATTATCCATTTTTTCAGTTTGAAATCATCACGCACTTTTTTGGTGAAATATGATTTTCCTATCAGACTGAAATCATCAAGCAACAGGAAAACGCCTTGCTGGTAACGAATTAAATCGTTGGTGGGCACGTCAATGAGCTTTGCGCTGGGTGAGGTAATCTCAATAAACGAATGCCCTTTGAAATTTTCTGCAATCAGCCTGTAATCTTCAATTGCATCAATGGGTTTTTCAAACTCACGCTTAGTTAAATCGCGGAAAACAAGTACGCTGTAATTTTCTATCCAACTGTTTGCAACGGCTAAAGACGATGTATAATCGTTAGGCGACTTTAGCCGGAGTGTATAAATCAAAACATCTTCGGGATACTCAGTTCTGTCTTTCAGCGCAAACGAAAGTGCAACCTCAAGACTTTTTGTAAAATCAATCAACGGACTTACACCGAAATAATGCTGAGCAAAGGATAAAAAGTTATACATTGAACTTGTATTCACAGGCTCAATGATTTTTTCATACAAATCTAAAAAGCCCGATTTTCTTTTGTAAAAATCATAAAGAGCCGAGGAAGAAATCATACTGACTTTTTTGTTGCTGTCAAACAAAAACTCTTTATTTCGGTAAATTGACGGTAAAAGCGGGCGTTTAATACTGTCACATTTTTCGCCACGGTAAAAAATCAGTTCACCGTTCTTGAAAGGAGTTAAAAGCGACGTTTCAAATTCGTCAATAGTGTTAATTCGCTCTGAACCTGCATTAAAATCAAAGTCTAAGCTATCTTCAAGTTTTTCGGATAATTTCCCCTGTGGGTAACGGCGATGTTCATAATTTTGCGGAATATAATTTTTCATATTTTCGCACCTTGTGATTATTTGGAAGTAAAGCCTATGAGATAACTCATAGGCTTTTTCTTACGTTACTTCTATTTCTTTAATATTAAATTCATTGCCTTTCAGCAAAAAGGTATGCTCACTGCCACAGTAGGGACAGATTTTACCGTACTTTACAGTAGGGTACTCTTTTTTACAGTCTTCGCAATAGGTTACGGCGTCAATCTGCTCAATTTTAAGTTCGCAACCGTTCATAATGTCGTGCTTTGTAACCGCCCAATTCCAACAATCTGTTAAATA
>CAMFPJ010000084.1 GCA_945971755.1 uncultured Clostridia bacterium | reverse complement strand
TTGCAATAAAAATTGCAATAGAAATATTAAAATTTTTTTAACAAATTATTTATCTGTTTTATGGCATTTCACACAAAATGTTTCATTGCAGAGATATGATGTTTAATTTATGTAAAAATCAAAAAACTCCCACCGTTTTTCGGTGGGAGTAAAATGCAATTTAATGCGTATTTTTGTTTTTAATCAGTACTTGAAGTTTGAGTACTTAGCGTTACATGTAAGGTTGCCTGTGCCTGTAATTGTAAGACCAAGCTTAACACCGAGTTCTGCGTCGGCATAGAAAGAATATGTAAGCTCAACAAGTTTGCCGTCTTTAATTGTTACTGTTGCATGGATATTCTTGTAGTTTGCCTGAAGACCGGTAATTGTAACTTTATCTGTAAAGCCCTGAATTTCCTTTTCAATTTCTTCTCTGATAACAACGTCGTTTGTGAAACGTGAAAGAGCGTTGTTGCCGTTTCTGTCAGGATTCTGACAATCGGGAAGGTCAAATTCGTACTTATTTCCGTTTACCTTAAGGTTCTTAATATCTTCTGCCTTGAGGTTTGTTGCCTTAAGAGTGTAGCTTGTGCCGTGGTAGTAGGTTTCGGTTGAACCGTCATCCTTTGTAACAACCTTAGTAGCGAGTGTTTCGCCCTTCTTAACTGTTTCTTTTCTGTCGCCGTTGCCGAGGAATCCGCCGACAACTGTGTTAAGGTTGTCATCTTTATTTGAGGAGATTGTGCCGATAAGTTTGTTAAGAGCGCCTGTAAGAGCACCTACGTCAATATCTTTAACCTGGCAATGTCTTTCCCAATCATAGCCTGCTTTTGCAGAAACTGCTGCGCCTGTTGCCTTGTTGATTGCTGCTGCAACTGCTGCTGCATCGTTAGCTGCAGGAGCTTCTGTCGAGCCGCCGTTATTATCGGCTGCGGGAGCTTCTGTTGAGCCACCGTTATTATCGGCTGCGGGTGTGTCGTCAGATGTGTCAGCGCCCGGAGTAACGGGTGTTGTGTTATTATCGGTTGAGCCGGTTGAGTCACCGCCGCTAACTGTTCCGCCGTTAACTTCTGTGCCTACTGCTTCCGAGTTCTTAGCGCCCTGTGATTTACCCATGTATGCAATACCTGCAACGAGTACAAATGCAAGAAGTATTGCCCAGAACTTTGTCCAGTTCTGACTTCTTTTTTCTTTTTTAATAGCCTTAATTTCCTGCTGTTCAGGAGTAAGTACTTTCTTTGCCATAATGAAACCCCTTTCGGTTATGTAAAAATTAAATTAGTAAACAAAGTTATTATATGTTTCTTCAACCCTTGCTGCTCCGTTACCCTCAACATTTACGGTTTTAAGAGCTTTAAGTTTAAGGTCTGTAACATCAAAGTCGTAAGAAAGTGAAAGTGAAACAAGTTTGCCGTCTTTAATCTCTGCCGCAATAACAATGCTTGTAAATTTAGCATCGAGACTTTGAAGATCAATAAGGTTAGCTAAAGAACCGAGTGCTTCGCTGATGCTCTGTGCAACTTCTTCCTGTGTGCTGAAATCGTTTGTTGCGTGGTGAAGAGCGTTATTGCCGTCTTTCTGCGGGTTCTCGCAAGAATTAAGCTGGAACTTATAAACGTCGCCCTGTTTTACACACTGCGCAACATCACCCTCTGTAAGAGTCATAGCTTTAAGCAGGAACTTGTCTTTCATACCCTCGGGAGCAGCATTGCCCTTTGCTTTCTTTGCTGTTTTTGGCGGGTCATTCTTTTCGCCGGTAACGTCAAGGAACCCACCGACAACTGTATCAACGGATGCGCTTTTATCAACCATACCGATAACCTTGTTAAGTGCATCTCTGCCTGTAACATCAAGGTCTCTTGTGTAATAGCATTTTCTTGACCAATTGTAAGCAGCTGAAGCGGCCTTTGCAGTTGCTTCATTAAGAAGTTTAATTGCTTCGGCTTTTGAGTCTGATGTGCTTTCGCCGGAATTACCGTCTTCGGAAGATGTGTTAGCATCAGGAGTGTCTGTTGCGTCGCCGTTGCCGTCAGTATCACTGCCGCCTAAATCAACGAGGCCGTCATCCCCTGTGTTTGTAGAAACGCTTTCGCTACCGTTACCCGTACCCGTTCCGGTGCCTGTTGCAACAGCAACACCGTTTTTAGCCGTAAAAGCAATTTGAACTAAAGCAAAGGTAAAAGCGATTGCAAGGAAAAATGCTAAAGCTTTTCTGAATGTACCGAAGAAAAGTGTTCTTTTAACTGTTCTTTTTTCAATAGCAGCTTTTACTTCTTCGGGTGTTTTTACCTTTTTCGCCATTTTTGGCTCCCCTTTCATTTATAAGATAATTTAGCATGATAAAAAGTCACTATGCACAATTACCTAACATATACACATTAAATTTACAATAAATTTAATAAAATGTCAATAAATTTTTTCAAATTCTAACATTTTTTTGTTAAGCGTCTCTATCGGAAGACCCATTACATTATGAAAACTGCCTTCGGTAATCTTTGCAAAAGCAGAAGCCTTTCCCTGAATACCGTAAGAGCCTGCCTTATCCATAGGCTCACCTGTTTTAATGTACTCCAGAATTTGAGTCTCGGTAAGGCTTTCAAATTTTACCGTGGATTCTTCCGAAAATGTAACTGTTTTTTCATTTGTCACAATGCAAACGCCTGTAAAAACTTTATGCTCTTTGCCCGATAAACCTTTCAGCATTAAGAAAGCATCTTTTTCGTCTTTTGGCTTGCCTAAAATTACACCGTCAAGCACAACAACCGTATCCGCACCGATTACAAGTTCGTTTTTTGCTCTTTTAACCGCTTTTGCCTTAATTTCGGCAAGTATTTCAACCGCTTTTTGAGGCTCAATACCGCAGGGCAGCGTTTCGTCGGCATCCTGCACTCTTATTTCGAATTCATACCCTGCTTTTTCAAGTATCTCTTTTCGCCTCGGAGATTTTGACGCCAATACTATTTTATGTGTCATATTTTTCCGTTCTCCAAAAGCCTTGCGATTTTGAGAATACCCACTTGAGTTTTACTGTCGGGCAAAGCTCCGTCCATTACCATTTCAACTGCTTTTGAGATGTGAATTTTCTTAACTTCCAAAAATTCATCGTCATCGGGGTTTTGCTCGCCGAATGAAAGACCTGTTGCAAGGTAAAGATGAATAATCTCACCGCAATAGCCGGGGCTCGGATAAAGTTTTCCGAGACTGATTATTTTTTCGGCAGTGGCACCTGTTTCTTCTTTTAACTCGCGAATACCCGCTTTGTATGGGTCTTCGCCTTTTTCGAGTTTTCCCGCAGGAAATTCCGTTACAACTTCAAAATAGGGGTAACGGAATTGATTAACAAAATAAAGATTTCCGTCAGAGTCCATGGGTGCCACCATAACTCCGCCGTTGTGCTCCACAACCTCCCGCTTTGATGTTCTTCCGTTTGGGAGAAGGGCATCGTCAACACGGACGCGAATTATTTTGCCCTCAAATTTGTATTCTGCGTTTAATTGCTTTTCCGTAAGGTCCATTTTATTCACCGTATTTCTTAACGTAAGATTTGTAGCATCTGCCCTTTTCCTCAAAGTTCTTATATTCATTGTAACTGGGAGCGGCAGGCGACAAAATACAAATATCACCTTTGCTTGTATTTTCAAAGGCAAATTTTACTGCATCTTCAAGATTTTCTGCTTTTATGAGCTTTTTATTTGTTCCGTTTTCTTTCATCATTTCAAGAACCTTGTGGCCTGTCGTCTTTGTGCCGATTAAACACCGAAGTTCGCTGTTTTCAAGGTCGCGGGCAAAGTCCGTATAGTCAATTCCCCTATCCATTCCGCCGAAAATCAGCGTTTTAGCCGAAAGAGCCGAAACGGCACACATTACGGCATGGGGAATTGTTGCAATGCAGTCATTATAGAATGTAACGCCCTTGTAAGTGCCGACGCACTCCATTCTGTGTTCAATTCCCTCAAAGTCTTTAATTGCCTCCTCGGCACCTTTTGCCGTTGCACCCAGAACAGAAACGGCATTAAAAGCCAATGCAATATCATGGCGATTATGAACGCCTAACAGATGAGGGTTTTGCGGTTCAAAGGGAAGATGAGCGTTTTCGGTAACCCCGATAACCTTTGATTTAAGAGAAGAAACATCAAAGTATTCGGAAAGCCCCTGTGTTGCATTATATACAAACGTGTTATTCTCATTTTGGTAACGTACAATGTTAAGCTTTGAATTAACGTAACCCCTCATTCCGCCCTTGTAATGTTCCAAATGTTCTTCATATATATTGGTAATAACCGAAACGTCGGGGGATGTACGTGTAAACTCTAACTGATGGCTTGACATTTCGATAACTGCGATTTTGCCCTCCACCTCTTCAATATAATCAAGGACTGGAAGTCCCATATTTCCCATTAAAAGAGCGTCAACCCCCGAGCATACAAGCATTTTGTAGCAAAGAGTTGAGGTTGTCGTTTTACCCTTTGAGCCTGTTACGCCCAGTTTTTTGCAGGGTGCATATTTTAAGAATAAATCAAGCTGGCATGTAACCGTTACTCCGTCGGGAACATCAACATCACGAAACGGAATACCGGGAGATTTTAACACAATGTCAAATTCGCCTAAATGCGAAAGATAACCTTCGCCGAAATATCCCTTTGTGAATTTGTCGGGAAGGTCCTGTTCTTTGCCGTCACCGATAAAAAGTTCTTTTTCCGGCAAATATTTTCTGATGTAATTAAAACTCGATTTACCCTCCCTGCCAAAGCCGAGGATAAGCACCTTTTTATCCTGTAAAAAATCAATTATCGGAGGCAACATAATTATACATCTCCATCATCTGCGGCAAAAATTTGTCCGGCACATTGTGAGCCGCGTTGTAATTTTTAAGAAGTGAAAAATCAATTTCTTCCGTATTTACGTTTTGATTAAATCTTTTAAGGAGCAGCGGTTTTTCGCCCTCAAAATTCTTATCGAGTAAGTAAAGAGCCAATTTAATTTCCTCGGGAGTGCCTACGCACTCAAAGGGTTTAATTCCGCTGATATTAACAAGCCCGTCAAAGTCCTTCGTCATATCTTCATCATTCAACATATCGTTACCGAAAATTTCAATCAGTTTTTCGTAAGGTACAAAGGGTGAAAGCATAATAAATACAAAAAGGCATTTTGCACACTTTCCGCACCAGATATTTTTTTTGCTTCCTTTATTACAGCTTCTGAATACAGGTAAAAACTCCTTGCATTTTGAGAAATACTTTGCAATCTGCAATTCGTTAAAGGGCCGAAGCATTGAAAAATAGTTTATTCCGTCCATAATATTCTTTTCAACATATTCGCGAAAATCCTCTTCAAAACGAAATGACTTTGAATACTGATGATTAACCCTTGAACCTTTAATGTTTGACTCATTGGCACTGCTCTCATTTGAAAGCACAATGTTTTCCGCACCCACAAGATAAGCACAGTAAAGCGAAAGAAAAGCAACAACAGCCGAAAACGGTGTGTGCCCGTTAAGGTAACCCTCACTGTTTAATTCCAAAAGCGTTTTGTCAATGGTTCTGTAAGTCTTAACTATTTTATCTTCCGTATAACCGCCTTTAAGAACTGTCTGCGTTCTTGCCTCCTGGTCGTTAACGGTAAAGAAAAGGTTATCGTCCTTAAATTCCTTTAACAAATCGGTGGTAACGGCACTGTCTTTTCCGCCGCCAACCGTAATTAAGTTCTTGCCGCGGCTTACAAAGTCTTCACCGTGGTAATGAGTATGCTCGACTCTCGGAACAATCGTCATAAAACTTTCTTCGTCAGCACATATTCCGTTTATATAGTGAAATTCACCGAGTCCGCCGAAGTAAAGTTTTTTCCACCAAGAAATATCAAAGGAGTCAAGATAGCCACAGTCCACATACACTTTCGGGGGGCATGCGCATTTCCAATAAGACACAAGCTCCACCATACCGAGTGAAAATACAATGCGTTTGCCGCACTCCGAGTCAAATTGATTGACAATTTCCAAATTCTCTGTCGGAATTCTGATGCTCGGGTGAAACTCAGGGCCGTTCTCCATTGAAAAAAAATACTCAATATTTATTTCACTGCCCGTTTTTGTTAAAGAATAATCGTGATAGGTAAAAGACGGGTGCTGTCCGCGTAATATTTCATATTTGGTACGTTCCATAATACCCTCCGAAAAATAAACTAAACTTATTATACCTTTCAGAATATAAAAAATCAACAGAAATAAGTAGTATAATGCACAAAAACATAATATAAAAATTGTAGGATATATAAATTAAATTTAATTGCTTTGATTGTGCAATTATGCTATAA
>CAMFPJ010000083.1 GCA_945971755.1 uncultured Clostridia bacterium | reverse complement strand
GCACCCTTGCCGTAAAAGACAACATCGCCCGTTGCGTTTCCGCGAACAAGAATTGCATTGAATACATCATTTACCGAGGCTAACTGACTTCCGTTCATAACAATAGCAGGTGAAACAACGGCAAAAATCTTATCGCTTGAAATTCTCTTTGCTCTGCCGAGAAGTTTAATAACTCCGCCAAGTGAGCCAACATAAGCAACATCGGAAAGTGTGATTTTTGTAATACCCTCTGTGTGAACCGAGTCGGGGTAAACGTGCTTGCCAAAGCAAAGGGAAGCCAGAATACAAATCTTTCTGCAAGCGTCAAAACCCTCAATGTCAGCAGTGGGGTCTTTTTCCGCATATCCGTTATCCTGCGCAAGCTTCAAAGCATCTTCAAAGCTCATATTCTTCTCAATCATCATTGTAAGAATAAAGTTTGTCGTGCCGTTAAGAATACCTGCGATTTCGTCAATTTCGTTAGCTGCAAGGCACTGTGCAATCGGGCGAATAATCGGAATACCGCCGCCGACAGATGCTTCAAAAAGGAAGTTTACGTTGTTTTCCCTTGCGAGAGATAAAAGTTCAAAACCTTTTGTCGCAACTAATTCCTTGTTCGATGTAACAACGCTCTTACCGCTCTTTAAGCAGGAGGAAACAAATTCAAAGGCAGGGTGAAGTCCTCCCATTGTTTCAACAACAATACCTACTTCGTCATCGTTAAGAATGATGTTGAAATCTTTTATCATTTTATCTTCGTTAGGGTCGCCGGGAAAATCACGTAAGTCAAGGATATACTTAACCTCCAGCTCTTTTTGAGTACTGCGTTTAACTATGCTTTCGTGGTTTGTTGTGATAACCTCAACAACACCCGAACCAACCGTTCCGTAACCCATTACTGCTACTTGCATTATATTCACTTCCCGATAAATAAGTTAAAATAGTAATAAACTACCACGCTATATATTTTAACATAGTTTTTTCACGTATAAAAGGGGAAAATATTATATAAATAAAAGATTTTTATGCGATTTTTTAGAAATGTTTACATATTTTTTAATATTTCCGATTGTATTGTGAATTAAAATGGTTTATTATATTAAATGAATAGATGTACAAATAAAATGTGTGAGGATAATCAAAATATGGAAGCCGTTGAAAGAAAGAAAAAATTTATAATTGATGTGGTTTATGCCGCTCTCGTTTTAGTGTTGTTCTATTTCTTTATGAAATATGCATTTGGGCTGTTTTTACCGTTCCTTTGCGCTTTTTTAGTTGCAATGATGCTTCAAAAACCCGTTAACATTATTTGCAAAAAGACACCCCTTAAACGCGGAATTGTGTCTGTTGCCCTTGTTCTCTTTTTCGTTACGGTTGTACTCGGCATTTTGGTGGGACTTATCCTTCGCCTCGGAGTTGAGGTTAAAGGATTTTTCAACTATATCTTAATTCAACTTCAAGATTTGCCCGCATTTGTAAAAAACTTTGAAAATTTTGTTAGTTCACATTTGTCATTTTTACCTGATAAACTTGAACACACCGTTACGTCTTTTATAAGCGAAAAGGTATCTTCGTTCCTTGACGTCAGCTCCGCAAACAACACAGGTTCAGGTACGATTGATTTTTCAATGCTTAAAACACCGCTTATGAGCGTTTGGAACACGGCAAAACAAATTCCCACAACACTCATTGCCATTGTAATTGCGGTTGTTGCTTGTTGCTTTATGACGGCAGATTTCAAAACAGTGCGTAAGGTTATTCTCTCACTCTTTAAGCCTAAAACGCGAGAAAAAATTATTTGCTCCAAAAATCTTCTTTTCCCTGCTCTTTCAAAAATGGCAAAAGCTTACGGACTTATTATCGCAATTACTTTTACAGAGCTTTGTTTAGGTCTTTTCCTTATGAAACTTATCGGAATTTATGATGGCAATTATATTTTTATATTTGCTTTAATTACTGCAATTATTGACATTATTCCCATTCTCGGCACGGGCACCGTTTTAGTTCCTTGGGCTGTTTACACGCTGATAAACGGCAATATTCCCCTTGCCGTGGGCATAATTATTATGTATGTTTGCATAACTGTTATCAGGCAGGTAATAGAGCCGAAGCTTGTAGCAAATCAGCTTGGAATTCCGCCTTTCGCAACAATTATCGCGATGTATGTCGGTTCACAGATTTTCGGTGTGCTGGGAATTTTCCTTCTCCCCATTACTCTTGTAATGGTTAAGCTTCTTAATGAAGAGGGAATTATTCATGTTTTCCACGATATTAACGAGCCGAAAAAAACTCCGGAGACTAACCCTGAGGTAAAACCAAATGATTGATATTCACAGCCATATACTTTTTGACATCGATGACGGCGCAGAAAATGTTGAAACATCGGTTTCTCTTTGCCGTCAGGCAGCGGATAACGGTTTTAACGGAATAGTCGCAACTCCGCACTTTACAGACTATAAAAATATCGACCGTTTTGTGATGGAACGTGACGCTAAAATTGACTTGCTTCGCGAAATTCTTGAAGAAGAAGAAATTGATATTACTCTTTACTCCGGTGCAGAGCTTTATCTCGACTCCGGCATTTTAACCGCCGGTGATTTAGATGCGCTTACAATCAACAATTCCCGTTATATGCTTTGTGAATTTCCGTTAGGGCCTTTTGACGTTGAAAGAGGTCTGCTTGAATTAGTCGAACTTTGCGACCGCGGTTATACGCCTATTGTGGCTCACCCCGAACGTTATTATGAAAGTCATATAAATCCTGAATTTATCAACAGAATGCTTCGCCGCGGTGCTGTTTTTCAGGTGAACGCGGACAGCGTAGCAGGAAATCTTGGTGGGCTGTCTCAAGAAATAGCAATCGACTTAATTCTCGGCGGTTTTGCAAAATTTATTGCCAGTGACGCTCACGACATAAAGCACAGAAATTACGACTTTCGCCGAAAATTTTCAAGCTTGCCGAGTGTCATAACGCAAACGTATTTGGCGAGTTGCCTCATTGATTTTCCCGAAGATGTTATTAGTGATGAAGAAATATAATAAAAACAAGGACGGTATCAAACTCAATACCGTCCTTAATTTTGTCTTCTGTTTTAACCGTTTGCTTTTTTAACTGCCGCCATAACCTTTGATGCAACGGGAACCGCCGTGCGGATACTGTACGTTGAATCTTCAACAACAACAATTATTGAATACGGATATTGAGGATTGGTACTGAATCCCACAAAAAGTGCGTTGGGGTTTGCGTCTTCTCTGTCGCTTATTTCTGCAGTACCCGTTTTTCCGCACATTTCAAGCCCGTAAAATCTGTAATCTCCGTAATTATTTTTCACGTTGGAGCGCATATATTCTTTTAATTTTTCCGCTGTTGACGGCGTAAAATATTCACCGATTTCTTTTTTCTCGTAAGTATAAACATTTTTTCCGTCAGGTGAGGTTATTTTGCTTATAACGTAAGGCTCAACTGCCGTTCCGCCGTTTGCAATTGCGGACACAAGACTCAGCATGTGGCATGGGTTAATAAGTGTTGTGTATTGACCTATTCCTGCCCAGCCTAAATCTAATTCTGTTGCGTCGTTGAGGTTAAGTGTTGATTTGCTGCAAGAAATTTTACCGTTAATTTTGGGCATTTGTGCGTTAAAGCCGGCCGTTTGTGCTGTTGCGGTTAATTTTTCGGTGCCAAGTCTTACCGCAAGCTCCGCAAACGCACTGTTACAAGATTCATTAAATGCTTTTTCAATTGAGAGGCTTCTGTGATATCCGCTGCAAAAAACATAACCTTCACCGATTAAAGCCTGACCTTTTCCGTTTTTGCCGAGCTCGCACCGGAATATTTCTGAGTCGAGGGACGAAATGTTCTCTATTCCGCTTGCAAGAGTCAAAATCTTGAAGGTTGAACCCGGTGTGTAAACACCTTTGAAAAACTTATTTAGGTACATTCCCTCTATTTCCTCACTTGGCTTGTTCAGTGGGTCAAAGGTAGGCGTTGAAACAATACAAACAAGCTCTCCTGTCTTGTAATTCATAACTCCCACAACACCGTTGTAACCGTTCATAGCGCCCAAGGCCGCTTTGCAGATGTCAGCGTCAAGGGTTAAAAAAATATCGTTACCCTTACCGTAGCGCTTAAGGTTATAAACGCCGTCAAGCATTGTGTAACCTGTAAGTTCATCTTTGAACGCTGTCTGAATTCCGCTTGCAATGTAGCCTGCACCGTCACCTACAGTTTGCAGTGTCGCCATACGAACAGATTTGTCCTCACTGTATGTGCGAACCCCATCATTGGTCGTTGCAAGAATATTACCGTTTCTGTCAGTAATATCACCTGCACAGGCAAGTCCGCCGCCTGAGTAAAGGTGCCTGTTTGCCCTGTTCATTGCCCATTTGTTTGAATTTACCGCAAGGTTATAATAAGTAAAGCCAGAGCCGATGAGGAAAGCAATTATTAAAAGATAAAGTGTTAAAGCACGTCTGGAGATTGATTTCATTGACGAACACCTCCGTACCTGTACGTGCCTCTGTCAACCGCCTTAATAAAAGCAAGAAGCATCCAACAACACATAATTGATGAACCGCCCCTGCTTACAAACGGGAGTGTAACGCCTGTCAGGGGTAAAATATCGTTTACACCGAACACGTTGAGCGCTGCTTGAAAAAGCATAAGAGCAGAAGCAGAGGTAGCGCAAATTGCATAAAATGACGAACGAGCATATCTTGAATGTTTAATTGAGTAAACTAAAAGAGCAACGTAGGAAAGAAGAATGGCTCCTGACATTATCCAGCCGAATTCTTCACAAATTACGCCGAAAATAAGGTCTTCGGTTGCGGCAAAAATATCACGAAGCTTGCCGTTGCCAAGCCCCACTCCGAAAAGTCCGCCTGAGGCAGAGTAAATCATAACCCTTGTTTGCTGATACCCCGTAGTGTCAAAGTATTCCCAAACGTGGCGGTATGCCAAAAATCTGTTTGCAACATAGGGCTTAAACATCAAGACAAGCGCTCCGCCGAGGAGTGCAACTGCACAAACAAGGAAAAGCGTACGAATATCACCCGAGCGCATAAATGAAATTACAATAAATGTGAAGAAGAAAATAAGCGCTGTGCCAAAGTCATACATTAGGAAAAGTGTTCCTACACAAGCAAATGCAAAAATGATAAATTTTGTTAAGCTTTTGTTTGACTGAAGCTTTTCGAGCGTTGCCGCACCCACAAAAACAAACGCAACCTTAACAAGCTCTGAGGGCTGAATTGAAAGCCCACCGATATATATCCAGTTTTTAGCGCCGTTTGTAAATTTCGCAAAGACAAGAGTGAAAATCAAAAGTCCCACTGCAAGAAAAGCAACCGGATACCGCAGAAACATACATCTGTTAATGTCCCTGAGCACCCATTGAAGAAAGGTAAAGCCCGCAATACCGATAATTACCGCAATAAGCTGTTTAATTGCAAGGTTCGGGTACACACTTGCCGTAACAGAAAGCCCGATAGACGTTAAAAGAAAGGCAATAAGCTCTACTTCAAATCCACGTCTTTTCAAAATCAGTTTTGTACCGATAAAATATACATACTCGACCAAAATATAAACAGCAAAAGTAATAATAATGTTGATTCGGTTTTCGGGTTCGCCTTTTGCAATCAATGTAACTGCACAAATAAGCTGGAACAGCGTAAGAACTGCCAGCATCAGTGCAAGATTTACGTTTTTTTCGGAGTTTTTCATATTTCTTCTCTTTCGTCAAACATAAAAGCAAAATCGCCGATTTTTATAACGTCGCCGATGTTTAAGTACGTCGGTTTTTCTATTTTCTGTCCGTTCACAAGGGTAGGAAGAACTGTGCTTAAGTTTTGGATAAACCATTTTCCTTTTTCATTTACAAGAACAGCTTGTCTTCGAGAAATTTCGGGCGCGGTAATTTCAATATTACTTCCTGCTTCTCTGCCCACAGTAACATAATCTCCTTCAAGAGGGAACTGAGTGCCGTCAACAATGTTTACAAGAGAATATTCTCTGTAATCTTCTGTTTCATTCTTTATGTCACCTGAGGCTTCAGAACCGATGTAAAATTTCATTATTGCCATGCCAAAGGCAATCGTATCTCCGTTTGAAAGGAAAGCGCTGCCGTCAATTTTTTCACCGTTCAGGTAAATTCCCTGCTTTGACTCTGTGTCAAAAACATAAAATCCGTCTTTTCGGAGCGCAATAACCGCGTGTGCCCTGGAAACTGACGGCAATTTGAATTGAATATCACTGCCTCTTGCCCTGCCAACTGACGTTTCATAGCAAGTCATTTCATATTCTTCGCCTGTGGCAAGATCACGGAGAATTGCATATACTTTTTTTCGCGGTCTGAGCCTAATTAACGAAATAACACAGTTCATTAACAC
>CAMFPJ010000082.1 GCA_945971755.1 uncultured Clostridia bacterium | reverse complement strand
CTTTTAAGACACTGTACTTTTCCGCATCCCAAATCATGAGCGGCCTCAATAAGAGAATTGTCCATCTTTGAAATAACTGTATAAAGCGGCAAAATCATATACGGTAAGAAATTATATACCATACCTAAAATTACTGCTCCGGGAGTATTAAGAAGGGTAAGAGGCTCTGCTCCGAACAAGCCTAAAAACGAGTTGATTACGCCTGATTCACCCAAAATGGTCATCCACGAATATGTACGGATAAGGAAGCTCATCCACATTGGCAGCATAACAAGCATTACGGACATTCTTTGAAAAGAAACATTGGTGTGTGCCAGAAAATATGCAAACGGGTACGAGATAATAAGGCAGATTACGGTTGCAGCCGCTCCATATCCCACCGATAAAATAAACGTGCTTGCATAATCGCCTATTCCCTTAATATACTCAAGGGTAAAATCTCCCGCGGGAGTGGTAAACGCATAGTAAATTACCATAATGAGCGGTGCTATAACAAAAATTGCAGACCACAAAATATATGGTGCATTTATCAGTTTTTTAATGAGTGAGGACTTTTTCATTATTCGTCCTCCTCCGAAACTGTCGGGTCAGAAAGCTCGTCAAACTCATCGCTGAACGAACTGTAATCACCGTACAGCCCCGAATACTCAGATTTTTTCATGATATGAATTTCGTCAGGCTTAATTGAAATTCCGATTATATCGCCGACTTCTGACTTTTCGGTAGTTTGAATCATCCACTTAAAGCCTTTAATGTCAACAATGATTTCATAATGAACGCCCTTAAATGTTACAGACGTAACCTCGCCCTTAAGCATGCCCTCTGCGGAAGGGACAATATCAACATCTTCGGGTCGAACAACAACGTCAACAGGCTCATTCTTTGAAAAGCCTTTGTCAACGCACTTAAATCTCATTCCCTCAAACTCAACATTAAAGTCCTCACACATAATGCCGTCAAGAATATTACTCTCACCGATAAAATCAGCAACAAAAGCATTTTTTGGCTCATTGTAAACGTCGGTCGGTGTGCCTATATGCTGAATTTCACCGTTGTTCATAACCACAATTGTGTCAGACATTGAAAGAGCTTCCTCTTGGTCATGAGTAACGTAAATAAATGTTATACCGAGTTTTTGCTGAATATTTTTAAGCTCAACCTGCATATCTTTACGAAGTTTAAGGTCAAGAGCGCCGAGAGGCTCGTCGAGCAAAACAACACGGGGATTAACTGCCAACGCTCTTGCAATTGCCACACGCTGTTGCTGACCGCCCGATAAAGAATTTACGTTTCGCGAGCCGAAGCCTTTAAGATTAACAAGTTCCAGCATTTCACGAACTTTTTCCTGAATATCTTTTTCCTTCATCTTTTTAAGGCGAAGTCCGAATGCAATGTTTTCATATACATTCAAATGCGGGAAAAGTGCATAACGCTGAAAAATGGTGTTAACCTGCCTTTTATAAGCGGGAACACCATTTATGTTCTGTCCCTCAAAAATAACGTTGCCTTCGTCAGGTTTCAGAAAGCCCGCAATAATTCTTAAAGTTGTGGTTTTTCCGCAACCGGACGGACCCAAAAACGTGACAAATTCACCGTCATGAATTTGAAGGTTAATGCTATTCAAAATTTTCTGTTCGTCAAAGCTGACGCTAATGTTCTGCAAATCAATAATAACCGGATTGTTTTTCAATTAGCAGCCCCTTTCCAACCGATAGATATAGTTGGGCTTCGGAGTCTCCCCCAGCCCTATTTGGTATGAGATAAATATAAAGTAAAACCGACAAAATGTCAATAATTTTGCCGATTTTTTTCAATAAATTTTTCAGGTTTATTTTTCCATAATTTTTCTGATTTTGTCAGGGTATTTGGTGGTTATATTGTCGGGCAACAGCTTCAGCATTTTGCAAATACTTGTTCTGCTGTTTACAGTCCAAACAGAAACTAAAAGCCCTTTTTCATGGAATGCTTCAACAAGTTCCTTTGACACGCCTTTGTAATATGTATTTATTCCAATTGCACCGCAATTTTCCACTGTTTCAACGATATGTGAAATATAAGCGGCATTGTAACTCCCGTGAGCACTAACTGAAAAATTGAGATAGTAAGGAATTTTCGGACAAAATCTTTCAACCGCTGATACATCTTTGGGAAATATGCCTGTAAAAAAAATTCTGTCAAGAACACCGTACTTTTCGGCGTACTCGTTTACTTTTTCAAGGTGAGCTGTTGTTTTAACGTCAATATTGGCTTTCAACTCATTGTGTTTTGAAAGAAAACTGAATGCATCGTCCAAACCAACGGCATCATCTTTAGGGGAATCGTGTGAAAGAACAGGTTTGCCGTTTTCAAGAAACTGCAAGTCAAACTCAATAATACTTGCGCCCGTTTTCAAACCTTTTTCCATAGACTCAATTGAATTTGGTTCTGTGCCGAGACAGCCTGTGTGTGCAGTTATTGTGAAATTTTTCGGAACAGCCGGTAATTTCCTTTTGAATGCTGCAAAACGCAATTCCCTTACAATTAAGTAAACCGTCAAGGCAACAAGCAAAAAAGCAGCAACTGTTTCTAAAATAATGAGAAACGTTTCCATAACTACACCCCTTTGTTAAAGAGTAACTTTATTTACAGAAAAGGTCATTTTCCTCTGAAAAAAGTTCAATTCCCTTATAAGAAATTGAAAAGTCAACATCAACCGGACTGCCGCCGAATTCACCGTCAAGTGACCATTCGGTAGGTGTGTCAAAATGCATTTTCAAATTTTTGGTATGCAGAAAAAGAATTTGATCGCCGTCATAATCGTGCTTTTGCACCTTGCCGAGAAGTTTGAAGCCGTCGGGAATTCCTTTAACTCTGCGAACAAGTAAAAGTTCAAAAACTCCGTCATTCAGCTTTACATCCGAGCGGTTAAATGTAATAAGCCCTGCAACTGATGTTGAGTTTGAAATAGCACCGAAAGTAAAATCGTCTTCAATTACGCCGTCATCATACTCAATTTTTACGTGTACGGGCTTTATGCCTGAAAACAGCGTTTTGGGATGAAGAATAAACGGGTCAATAAAATAAGCCGCTCTGCCGAATATATTTTTCATTTTCTGGGGAGTGGTGTAAGAAAATGAACTGCCGATACCAAACGATGCAACATAGCAAAAATGCCTGTTATTAAAATTGCCTATGTCATAAGTATTGCGTTTGTCCGAAACGATAAACTCAATTGCCGAGCGAACGTCTGACGGAATACCGAGAGTTGTCGCAAGGTCACAGGTTGAGCCTGTTGGGATATATCCGATAGGTACTCTCTCGGGAAGCGCCATAACACCATTGATTGTTTCATTAAGGGTTCCGTCACCGCCGCAACAAAGAATAATGTCATAATTCATTCCGAAAGTTTTGGCAAATTCGGTTGCGTCTCCGGATTTTGTAGTTGTCTTTATATCAAATTCATAACCTAGTGTTGAAAGAACATCGGCAATGTCAAACGTTCCTTTTTGAGATTTTGTGCGCCCTGCACAGGGGTTAATAATAACAAGCAGTTTTTTAGTTTGATTTTCCACTGTCAATACCCTCCTATTTTATTACTACTCTATAATATCCTTTTTAAGAATATAAATCAAGAACTTTTTTATTCTTGCCTAAAGGTCTTGTTTATGTTAAAATTTTATGCATAAGACAGGAGTAAATTATGAAAGACAAAAAATTTCAAAAGCTTGCCGACGTTATTGTCTTTGCAATGCTCGGCACAGTAATGTTCATTTCAAAACTTCTTATGGAGGCTTTCCCGAATATTCATTTTCTCGGAATGCTTACCATGGTTTATACAATAGTTTACCGCAAGAAAGCGCTTATCCCTATTTACGTCTATGTTTTTCTTAACGGGCTTTATGCAGGCTTTTCGCCTTGGTGGATACCCTACCTTTATCTTTGGGCAATTCTTTGGGGTATTACAATGCTGCTTCCTCAAAACATGAAGACGAAAACCGCTGTTCCTGTTTATGCTGTAGTTTGTTCGCTTCACGGGCTTTTCTTCGGAACACTTTATGCGCCTGCACAGGCAATTATGTACGGATTAGATTTTAAGGCTATGATTGCGTGGATTATTGCGGGTCTTCCCTATGATGCAATTCATGCGGCAGGCAACTTAGCCGCGGGGCTTTTAATTTTACCGCTGACCGAAGCACTGAAAAAAGCGCACAAGTCGTCAGTTACAAAATAGATACAAAATTTCCCCGATTACTCATCGGGGAAATTTTTTTCAGTCTTCTTTTTTTCTTAATGAAATTGAAGCAGCGGTTAAAGCGCTGAATGCGGTTATAACAAAAATTGCAAGAGTTTGAGCACTGTCTGTGTTTGGAATTACAACATCATTTTTATTTTCATGGTTGTTCTGCTCTTGATTTTCATTTTTATTTTCGTTATTGCCGCTCTCGCCGTTTTCTACGGTATTACCATCGTTGTTATCATCAGGAGCATCCGGTGTTTCTTCAAGGGAAACAAGTGCGTAATACATTTCAATACCCCTTAATGCGTCAAAGGCGGCGTAAGCACTTTCGGCTCCCGCATAAGTGTAACTACCTGTTGTTTCGCCCTTAAAAGTTAAAAGTTTTCCGTATAATTCTGCAAGGTCTGCCATGTCTTCCTCAGTTGCTTCATGACTTAAGAAATAAGCACTCTTTGCCTTTAGTGCAAGTGCTGTTGAGTCAGCGTTTGCATCTGTGCCGTATTCAGGGCTGTAGCAATATCCACCCTCAACCTTGTATGTGTCCAAAACTGCCATTGCGTCCTCAAGAACTTCATCATAACATCCGCAGCCGCTTTGTGATATAGCTGAAATAAACATTGCCGTATTGTCACAGGAAAAGCCGTAATAATATAAACCGCTGCCCATTGTGTAGTTATTTGCAATAAATTCATTGCAAATATTTACCGTAAACTCTTTGTCGCAAAAAGATGCTGCGGTAGGAATTACAATATCGTAATAATAAGGTTCGGAAATCGTTGACACAGGCGTGTTTTTCATTAAATCGACAAGATTTACACCGTTAATGTCGGAAACATCTTCATCGAAACGGTCTAATATACTGATTATTGCGGCATAAGTTACAATGTTTTCGTTTTCACCGAACGACGGAATAATTTTGCCGTCATGTGCTTCAAGATTGTCAATTACATCCTGAAGAAATCCGTCAAAGTACGAATCTGCTTTATTGCTGACATTTGAAAGATAATAATAATTAACCGCACTGTCAACTGTGTAAGCTGTGACTCCGTTTGTCAGGTAAGCAACAGTACTGTCAAGCTCTGCTGAAATGTCATTTAATTTGTGTGCTTCGCCGGCAAATGCTGAAAAAGTTAATGTCAGAATAAGACAAAGCACAAGTAAAAGTGATAACGTTTTTTTCATGGTTTTCTCCTTCATTTTATATTTATTATCTAACATGTGTATGAGAGCACTATGCTGTCTCCGTTTCTAAGTTTGTAGCTGCTGACTCCGACATTCGGTGACGTGCCGTTAACACTGTAAAGCCAACCGCCGTAAGCACCGCAATCTTTTTCATCAATTCCGTTAATGCCTGCAATATACTTGCCGAACATGGAATTTTTTTCATTGAGCGTTATCCCGTTTTGCGAGCAAACCTTTTTAAGTGCGTCATAAACTGTTGCGCCCTCGGTTACTGTTACCGTTGTTGCCTCAAGAATAACTCCGTTTGGCGGGACAAGTGAAATGTCGTCAGAAAATTTGTTTTGATTTTCAAGTATCTTTGTACATTCAATCTTTACCGTGCACTTTATTTCCTTGGGTATTGGCTGTTCGGTTGTTTCCTTCACAGTTGTTGTAACTGCCATGCTAACACTGTTTGTTGCCGGAACAGTTGTACTGACGTTTTTTTCAGTTATCGCTTCTGTGTTTTCTACTGTTGTTCCGTTCTGATCCGAGTGAGTATCTGTAACGCCCGCCGCCCCTGTAACTGGAGATGTGCTTTCGGTTTTGCCGTTTTTTTCTGTTTCGCTGACAGTTTTTTCACTTACCGCACCTGATATTGAATCGCTTGTTTCGATTTGATTTTTTTCGCACCCGAAAAAACAAATGCACATTAACAAAGACAGTAAAACTGCAATAAATTTTCTCATAAAAAATCCCCTGCTTTTGGGCAGAGGTGTAGTGTGAAAAAAATATTCACCACTCTCCGTTTGCCCAAGAGTTGAATATAATTTTTCGGCAGGTCTCCCGACTTAAGATAAAGTCAAAAAACGTATGAACACGCCTTCTCGGAAAAACCAATGGCAAATGTGCTCAATTCATCAAATACGGTAATGGCTGTTGCTTAGGATTCTGACCTAATTCCCTTTTAATCTCAATTTCTTGAGAACCGAAAAACAGTATTAAGTTTATTTTTATCATTTAAT